>JADLHS010000235.1 GCA_020848635.1 Limisphaerales bacterium | reverse complement strand
TGTCGTCCGATGACCGCAATCGGCGGCTGACCGATAATGCCGAAAGGAAAATCAACATGATGCCACCGCTAAACAAATTCAAACGCTTCGACGTGCGCGAAATGATTCGCGACGGCGTCGAGCCATTTCCGTTCATCCGCGAACGCGTGGCCAAACTCAAACCCAACGAGGGCATCATCATTGTCGCCCCCTTTCTGCCCTCGCCCTTGATCGAGAAACTGGGCGGCGAAGGCTTCGCATCCAAGGTCGAGCGCGGGACGGGCGCTGACTGGCTGGTTTACTTTTGGCAGCAAACTGATTGAATGATGGCGTCAGGTCCGTTGCCCTGACCGAACTCAAAGCCATCGCCCTCGTCAACACGCTGCGGAGTTGCCAGCTTTTCACCGGGCTTCCTTCCGCCGACCTGGAAAACATCGCCGCCATCACCGTGGTCAAGGCGCTCGACAAGGACACCTACCTGTTCCACGAGGGCGATCCCGCTCAAGGCTTTTACATCGTGCAGCGCGGGGCGGTGAACGTCCATCGTGTCAGCGCTGCCGGCAAGGAGCAGGTCATCCACATTTTTCGCACCGGAGATTCGTTTGCCGAAGTGGCGCTGGCCTCCGACACAGGGTATCCCGCCGACGCGCGGGCGCTGGAATCGTCCCAGGTTCTGCTCGTGCAAAAGGCGGGCATCCTGGCCTTGTTGCGACGCCAACCGGAACTCGCGCTCCGAATGCTCGGCTCGATGAGCAGCCATCTGCGTGTGCTGGTGGGACAACTTGAAGACCTGACGCTCCGGGACGTGGAAACGCGCCTCGCCAACTGGTTGATCAAACGCTGCCCGAAGCCGGACAGTGACCGACCCGTGCAGATCGAGTTAACCATGACCAAGCGCGTGCTGGCGGCGGAACTGGGCACAGTGAGTGAAACCTTTTCCCGCACACTCGCAAAATTCCGGGATCAAAAACTGCTCACGGTCAAAGCCAAATCTGTCACGGTTATTTCGCCGGCCAAGTTGAGCGCGCTCCTACGCCGAAATCTGGGTGAGTAACGAAACTCGCGCCACCGCTCAGTGAGGAAGACGTGTGGAGGGCTCGAAGACTATGTTGGAGCGCTCACTCCTCGGGCTTCAGGGCTTCGAAGACAGGATAAATTGCATCATGCTCCCGATGATTGTGGGTGCTCAGAAGAGCCTGCAAGGCGGCTTCATCGGAGTCGGTTGCGGGATTCTGCAATGACAGTTTCAATTCAATGTCCTCCAGGATCGCGCGAATCTCGTCGTGTTCAGCCCGCAAACTGGCGGTGATGTTGCCGACCGGCGCGCCGATCTTTTCGTCAAACTGAGGGAACAACGTCGCCTCCTCCCATTCGATGCGGCGAAGCATTCCTGTCTTGAAGTCGGCGAAACACCGGGTGGCTTCACCGAGGTTTGATGGCTTCAACTGTTGAAACCGATGAAAGGGCACACCCAATTGCTCCACTTCACTGCGATGCATTCCGTCCCATCCCGGACCAGAGTCCGGGACGGAAGAGGTTTGCTCCGGCTGAGGCAGCCCCAAAGTTGGTTTCGTCATTGAGACAGTATCTGAATGAGCAGTCAAAGAGGCCTTGACCTAGATCAAATGTTTTGGAATGGACGCGAGGGCAGTCACTATGTTCAAGCGCGTCGTGCCGGGCAACTTGCCCGCGGAGACTCCGATTCAGTCAGCCAAACGGGGTGGCGATCAAGAATCCAATCGCAATGATTTTGAGCGTCTTCTGATGCTGACTTCGTCGCATACCTCCCCACCCGAGTCTTCGCCTTTATCAGTTCAGTTCGATAGGACGCGAGTTCCCGCATAAGTCGCCGATGACCCGCAAGCCGCCTGGCTCTTCCCATTCAGGATTTGTTTGATCTGCGTCAAGACGGCCTTCGAGCTGTCGGGGTAATGTGAACATGCATTCACATCAAACGTGGTATGAAGAACGAAAAGATGAAAACCGAAGTCCGGCGGGAGCAGATTGCGACCGCCGCCCTGCAACTCATCGCCCGGCGGGGCGTGCGCGGGTTGAGCATCGCCGGCATCGCACGCCAGGTGGGACTCGTGCCCTCGGCCATCTATCGTCATTTCGACGGGAAAGATCATGTGCTGGATTTGGTGCTGGATCAGATTCGCCAGCGGTTACTGGACAACGTGCAGGCCGAAACGTCCGATTCCGTGGAGGCGCTGCGACGGTTGCTCTTCCGCCACATCAAATTGATCCGTGAAAGCGAAGCCATTCCGATGCTGGTGTTTTCTGACCAAGTTTACAGCGGTCGCCCGGAACGAAAGGCGCGGATGCAACGAATCATCCAGGATTACCTCGAACAGGTGGGAAAAGTTGTCCAACGCGGCCAGAAGGAAAAGGCCCTGCGTGCCGACCTCGATCCAGCCGTGGCGGCCGTGATGTTCCTGGGCTTGGTCCAGCCAGCGGCGATTCTCTGGCATCTGAGCGAAGGCGCATTTGACGTAACCAAACACACGGAGAAAGCCTGGCAGGTTTTCCGACGAGCCATCGTGCGACCGTAACAACAAACAATCTGTCGGAAGTGAACGTCAGTTCACGTCCGGCGAGACTCGCAACACATAACAACTGAACAGAACATGAAAGACGATACACCAGCCAAAGCATCCAAAACGCCCGCTGCCCAGACACTCTCACCGGTTCGTCTGGTGGAATACCAGGACGGCTCAGTTGTCAGCCGGGAAGTGCTGAAGAAACCGACCGGTTCAGTCACGGTCTTCGCCTTCGATGACGGTCAAGGGCTGAGCGAACACACCGCGCCGTTTGATGCGCTCGTATTCGTTCTTGAAGGCGAAGCGGAGATCACCATTGCGGGCCAACCT
>JADLHS010000676.1 GCA_020848635.1 Limisphaerales bacterium | reverse complement strand
GTGGCACCTCCGTCAACGCGGCGGCGGAGAATGCTGGTGGATTGGTTAATCTACGGTCGCCGTTCTGCACCAGCTTGTAGCGCAGCTTCACGCCGCGCGGGTGGTCGGTGAAGCCGGTGATTTGCAGGAGGCCCATTGCTCCGCTGCTGGTCTGAAAGGCGAGGGTCAGCGGCTTGCCGCCGTCACTTCGGATGGACAGGAACTGCAGGCCCTCTTGTTCCTCCATTCCAGCCTCATCCAGCGTTCGACGGCGTTCGTCCATCGGCGCCGACTCCCACCACGCATCAGGCGCAGAAGCAAGCGTGATCTTAAGCCCGCCCAACTGCCATTTGTCGCCCCCTTTTTGTGACGCCAACAGATCAACACCTTGGTCTGTAATCCATTTCTGCCACAGCGCTACGCTGGAACGGACCGTCGCCGGAGCGGTCCACAACTGGCCGCTCTCGAAGTCCAATCCATGAAGCCCGGATTTCTCACCGCTGCCGTTCAACACGCGCTCGATCACCGGACCAAAAGTCGGCGCGGCCATCGCCAAAGCATTGGTGGATTCCATGACCGAGGCCGTTGCTGGTTTTGATTGGACTGACTGACGTCGCAAGAGAATCCCCCTCAGAGCGAGCAAGTCCAGCAGGCTTAACAGGATGATGGCGTTGATGATCGCGACTAAGACACGCAGGATGATGCGGCGATGCTTGCGCCAAACCGGCAAGGTCAGTTCGGCCAAAACAAACAGAGCCAGAAGGCCGGGGCCGATCCATTGGCTCTCGGCGCAGAAGAAGGATTTCACCAGGCCGGTGTAGAGGAAATGCCTGCGAACTTCGGAAGCCAGGCGCGCTTCGGCCAGCAACTCCCGCACAGACGGCACGAAGAACACCATGCAGAGATACCAAACAGCCGCCAGCGGCAAGACTCGGACGAGAAATCCCAGGTAGTCCTTCCAAGGCAATCGCGACGCAGCGGCGGGTGGCTCACTGGCGGATTGGCTTTCCGTGCCGCGCAAATTCCTCGAACTGAAGTTCGGTTCGGGAAACCACGGTGAAGCAAACGGCCAGACACCCACGAGCTGGAGAACGCAAATGGCAAGGCCAACGATGCACGTCGCAATCAACGTCACTTTGAGAGGGACGCTGCGGACGCCGGACGATAGCGAAAGCAGAAACAGTAAGAAAAGCGTCCCGCCAACTACGATGGCCGGCTCCCATCGGTTGGCCTGCGTGGCAGTTGGCGCAAACCGGCGTTTTGTTGCAGCGCTGTTGCCGGTTCGTGGATTTGAGTAAATAGTCTCCACATCCGACTTTACCTGGCTTGCCTGCTGGTAGCGCCGCTCCGGTTCCTTCTCCAACGCACGCAGCACCACTTCATCAAGGCGCACATCAATCTGGACCTTACGCGACGGCGGTTCGAGGCGTTTGCCGGGTAGTTCGCCAGTGAGCATCTGGTAAAACACCACGCCCAAGGCGTAAATGTCCGCGCGATGATCCACGTCGGCGGGATGCGAAACCTGTTCGGGCGCCATGTAGTTGGGCGTGCCCATGACTTTGCCGGCGTCGGTGAGCGATTGGAGCGCGGGTCTGTGACCCGCAGCACTCACGTCGGCGCTGAGAGATCCGGGTTGTTCGGTCGCTCCGGTGCTTTCGTCCCCGCTGCGGCTCACAGAGCCGCGCTCCGTTCCCACAATCTTCGCCAGCCCGAAATCCGCCACCTTCACGCGACCGCGGCGATCCAGCAAAATATTCTCCGGCTTTATGTCACGATGGACGATGCCCTGGTCGTGGGCGAATTGCAGCGCGTCGCAAATCTGCGGCACGATGGCCAGCGCCTCGCGCGCGGAGACGCGGCCGGCGTGGAGCAACTGCCGCAGGTTCACGCCGTCCACGAATTCCATGAGGAAGAAGTAGAGCTTCGTAGCGTCAGGCATCCTGCCTGTCGTAGAGGGCGGCATCTTGCCGCCCGGGTCGGTCTCCGAATTGGCAACAACTTTCGGCCTTTCTGCGCGCCCACCGCTGCCGACGTCTTGTCCGCCGGGCTGGAAGCCCGGCTCCACGGCAGGCAGGATGCCGGCCACCACACCAAACTCATACAACGTCACGATGCCGGGATGATTCAGCTTGGCGAGCGCCTTGGCTTCGCGGGTGAAGCGTTCGGCGAACGCCGGATCGTCGCCGATGCCGGGCGGGAGAATTTTCAGTGCCACGATGCGATCCAGTTGCTTTTGGCGCGCCTTGTAAACCGCACCCATTCCGCCTTTGCCGATGAGTTCGAGAATTTCCAGTTGCGGGAACAGCGGCGCCAGTTCAGCGACGGGCGGCGGGTTGAACGGCGGTTGTTTGCCCTCGGTAACGGTGTCCGCCGCCGCGCCCTGCCGGAGCAGGCAGGCGGGGCACAGGCCGGCAAGCGCGCCGGTGGGCAGTGGCGTGCCACATTGTGGGCATTTCGGGTCGCGGGACGGGTCGGGCATCGCTTTGGTGTCGCTCATATACACCCATCTCAGAAGC
>JADLHS010000234.1 GCA_020848635.1 Limisphaerales bacterium | reverse complement strand
GTATGTTGTTAGTGTCTTCCAATCAGCGGTCGGTGGCGGGTGGGATGGATTCTGCCGAGACGGAGCCAAGAAACGGTTGTGGCCGCAACCGTGCAAGCGGCTTCACTTTAATCGAGTTGCTGGTGGTCATCGCCATCATTGCGATTCTGGCCGCCATGCTGTTGCCAGCGTTAACCAAGGCTAAGACCAAAGCCCAAGGGATTACATGCATGAATAATGGCCGGCAGATGATGATGGCGTGGTTGCTTTACGTGGATGCCAATCAGGACAAGGTGCCGCCCTCTTACGGTGCCAACCAGTGGGTCAACGGCGACCTCGATGTAACCAGTCCGACTAAGCCAGACAATTGGGACATTGAACGGGACGTCAAGAAGAGCCTGCTCTGGCCCTACTGCGGCAATAGTGCCGGGATCTGGAAGTGTCCGGCTGACAAATCCACGGGAAAAGCCACGTCGGGCCCCAACGCTGGTCAAATTGTACCACGCGTTCGCAGCATTTCGATGAACGCCTGGTTTAACAGCAGCGATGTGGACCAGTTTGGTCCCGCAGGATGCCGGATCTACAAGAAAGTCGGTGATCTGACCAGTCCGGGACCCAGCCAGACCTGGCTGTTCTTGGATGAACGGGAGGACAGCATCAATGACGGCGAATTCTGCGTGAGCATGTTTGGATATCCGGACCAACCAGCGCAATGGCGGATTGTGGATTTTCCAGCCAGTTATCACAATCAAGCCGGTGGCCTTTCTTTTGCCGACGGCCACTCTGAGATTCGGAAATGGCGGGATAATCGAACCACACCTGTTCTGAAGTCTGGCCAATTTCTACCGCTAAACGTGGTTTCCGCCGGCAATCAGGATGTATTGTGGCTGATGGAAAGATCCACCCGGAAAGCCAATTGATTGCAACGGGTAACCCCGTTACGCGCACATCACCATTCCTTTGACCCAGCGGGGCGTTTCGGTAGGGATTATGCTCGCTGAATTAGTACACCTTGGGGGAGAAGGCCTTGTGCCGTGCCAAGGCCGATTACATTTGGGCTGGCTAGCGTTGCTGAAACCGCAGCCGCATGAAGTGGTGCGTGGAGTTGGCGACCGGCATCAGGTCCTGGACGGTAATTTGCTCCTGTGCGCCTTGGTCCACGATTGCTTCGACACGCGCGGTCGCCGGCCCCGAAAGCCAGTTGACCAAGTCAGTTGAGACTTCCGGCACGCAATCCACATCGGTGGCCAGCTTGTCGTGGGTGTAAGTCATCGCCAGATGCAATTGATTGCTCACCGTGATGAGTGAACCCGTCGGCAGACTGCCTGCCGGTGCGGGCGTTCGGCCCGGCAACCCGAGGTAGTATTTCAACAGATTGGGAACTCCCTCGGCATCCGGGCGGGCCGCCGCCCCGCTGATGGCCGGGTCCGCCAAAGCCTCGGCGCCGAAGTAGCGAAGCCGCCAGAGATCAAAACTGGTTGTCCAGCGGGCGACCGCGAGTTCATACCAGATCGAGCCCGCGTTGGTGGTTATCGTCAAGGTCGTGTTCGTGGCGTTACCAGTCAGGACCAGCGCGGCTTTGCGCTGACCGCGTTCGTCGAGCGACCAGGCTTGGACGTGGTTGGTGGCGACCGGCAGCGTGAGGGTAAACGGCACCACCTCGGTCAGCACCGGCGCATGGCCCCATTGATTGCCGAGGGAAGTCTGGCTGGCATCCGTCCAAACCTGCCCGGTATTTTCCCACCATCCGCCCGCGACCGCGAGCATCGTGCAGTCGTTCGTAAAAACCTCACCGCGCGTGAGCGTGGCGCCGAGCGTACTCCAGCCGAGTTGCGTCGGGCCGGGCCGCAAGGTCCGCGGGGGGAGCACGGGGGTTTGGTTGTCGGCAAAACCGATGAGCGCCTTGGTGCGCGCGGTGTCGAACGTAACGCGGCCCTGACTGGGTTGGTTCCCGTTCCAAATCAGTTCGCCCGTATCGCTGGTGAGCACATTGCCCGGCGGCGCCGTGGGTGGCGTGGTGAGGCCCGGGGCATTGGTGCCGGCGCTTGTGCTCAAACGGCTGATGAAGGCCAGCTTGCCCGGCATGCCAAGTTGACGGCTGCTGAAAAGATTCCAAGCCCAGGTGGTTTGCAGCAGGTCCAATTCGCGTTCGGGCGTCAACGCCAGGCTGTATTCCTGCAACGCGGGCCGGACATCACCGCGCCGAAAAAGATTCGCCGCCAGCAGCAGATTGGCCATCTTCGTCGGATGCTGGGCGAGTTCAAAGAACCCACGAACATAGCCCGTGGGGGCCGTGTCATTGCCCGGACCGTAAGCGAAAAGCCAAAGGCCGTCCCAGTCCTGCAAGCCGGCATACGCGGCGAGGAGCAGCGGACTTTCCGCCCCGTGATAGTTGGGGGCAGGATGTTCATATTCGGTCACAGTAAAGGGTTTCCCCTTGATGCGCTGGCGGGCAAGGCTGGCGAGCGTGTTGTCGTCGCCCACCGTGTTCACCATGGAAACGTTCGGTTGGAACCAGTTCACCGGATCCCACGGCGCACCCGGGAACTGCGGGTGTTGCCAATAAGCGTGACCGTCAATCACCTCCAGCCGGCTTTGCACGGTGGCGGGGCTGTTGGCCATGATCGTGCCGAAGATCAGCCCGGGGTAGCCGCAGTGGGTGCGCACGTGCGCGACCATCGTGTCGTAATAATTGTATTCGAGATCGCGCAGGAAGCGCAGCCAGTCGCGCCGAGCCTCGGGCGTTCCCGTGTATCCGTTGCCGGTGTAAACCAGGTTTGGCACCGTGTGCGCCGCGAGCGACGTGCCCGGCGGCAGCATGCCAATCTGCCCTCCCGCCTGCAGGCGCACGTCCGCAAACCAAAACGTCGCCGGCTTGTCGCCCATGCTGCCGAAATTGACGCGCGCGTTCGTGTCGGTTGCGGACCCTTGAAAGGTGTTCGTGAACTGCTGCCAGTTGGTGGTCAAGCCAAGTCCGCGGGAATATCCCAGCGCCGCATAGTCATCGTGGGCCCGCATGACCGCCGCATCCGCGTTGGTCGCGGGACTGGATTTCGCCCAGAACGAAATCGTGTAAACCTGGTTGGACGTGACTTTGATTCCAGGCTGGTTGAGTTGAATATACCAGCCGGTGGTGTCCGCGTTGGTAACGGCGACTTTGGCGGATGGCTGGCTGCCGGTGAAATCGTACGTGCGCGTGAAACCGGCCCGGGCGTTGTTGTGCTGCTCGGCCACCCAGAAGGTGAGGTGGTTGCTGAAGTCTCCGTTGCTCAGCAGATTGGTGTCGAGCGGCTGATTGATGACGTTCCACGCGGCGAGCATTGCGGATTCATCCGGGTAGCGTGCGTCGAGCCATGCGTTCCAACGCGCTTGCAGGTTCGTGGCGTAGCGCGGGGGTAGCCGGTCCAAACCGCCATCCAGCCACTTTTGAAGGAGGCCGTTCTCGTTGATGATTTCGACGAAGGCCACCGCCGGATCTTGGGCCAGTGATAAACCGGTGAAGCGATTCGTCGGCGTGAGCAATTTGGTGGCGTAGTCCTTGTGCAAGGCCAGCGCGGGATCGTAAAAGAAGCCGAGGATGTGCGCGTCCTTCCAATCCATGCCCGCCGCCTCCGGGCCGAGTCCATCCGCGGATCGGT
>JADLHS010000233.1 GCA_020848635.1 Limisphaerales bacterium | reverse complement strand
GATCCAGGCAATTGAGCGTGCCCCATGGCGGCTTGTTGGCCGGGTAACCCTCGTGGTCGTAAAACTTCGGGTAGCCGGTGAAGCTGTAAGCCGGCCGTTCCGTCGGTGCGTTTGTTGCCGGCAGCGGTCGGTCGCGCAACATGAGATAATCCAGCAGCGCCTTCAGATCAGCCTGGTTGAGCTGATCCTCCGGCACGGCGGGCATGCCGTTCCTGCCGGAGCGAACCTGGTTCGTCACTGCGGCGTCGGTGAGCCGATGCCGCAACCCGCGCAAAGGCGGACACACGCCTATGCCGAGGCGGTTGGTGGCATGACACGACGCGCAGGTGCTTTCAAAGACCGTTTGTCCGCGCGTCCGCGGCGCGCGCGGATTGTCGGGCGGGTCGTCGTTGCGAAACAGCGAGATGAGCCAGCCGACGTGATTGGCGGTGACGTAAAGCCGGCCGGTATCGGGATCAATGCACGCGCCGGTCCATTCCCCGCCGCCGTCAATGTTGAAAAAAAGATTCGCCCGGCCTTCACTGCAAGGCCGAAACCAGCCGGTCGTCGCGCTTTTGAATCGGGTCTGGGCGAACTCGGCCGCCTCTTCCGTGCGCTCCGTCAGATCCGCCGCGGTAAACTCCTGCTTCGAGAAATGCTCGGGCAATTCCGGGTCCGGCTGGTAGGGCGAAGTAATTTCTCCGCGCAAATCGCTCGCCGGCGCACGGCGCAGGCGGAATGGAAAAATCGGTTTGCCCGTCACCCGATCCAGCAGCAGCGTGTTGCCGATCTTCGTGACCGCAGCGACCACATCCACGCGTTTGCCGGCGCGGGTGATGGTAGCGAGGTTGGGCGGCGCGGGAATGTCGAGATCCCAGATGTCGTGGCGGATTTCCTGGAAATGCCAGAGCCGTTGGCCGGTGCGCGCGTCGAGCGCAATCAGGCAATTCGCGAACAGGTTGTCGCCCAGATGGTCCACCCCGATGAAGTTATTCTTCGGGCCCCCAGTCGTGAGGTAGGCAATGCCCCGCACTTCATCGAGCGCCATGCCACCCCAGCAGTTCGCGGCGTACGGCTCGGTGCGATCCCAGGTGTCATACCCGAACTCGCCAGGGTGGGGCACGGTGTGAAACGTCCAGACCTGTTTGCCAGTCACCACGTCAAAGCCCCAGGCGTCCTTCTCGAAACCCGGCACGACGATGGTGCGCTCGAAAATCGCCGGCCCCGCCGTGGCCGCGCCGAAGTTGTCGGACGAGTTGCCGGGCAGGATGGTTTTGCCTGCCGTGCCGAAATCCGGAATGGGCTGGCCCGATTTCGGATCGAGCGCATAAAGGAATTCCCCCGCACAAAACATCACGCGCTCGTTTGCTCCGTCGCGCCCCGGCCAATAGATCAAGCCGCGGAACGCGGGGCGGCCCTCGGGTTTGAAGCGCCACATTTCCGCGCCCGTCGCGGCATTCACCGCCACCAGATGCCGGCCGGGCGTCGGGGCGAACATGACGCCGTTTACGATGATGGGATTGCACTGAATGGCGTTGCTGCCGTCCCGGGAATGATACGTCCACGCCACTTGCAGATTCGTTACGTTCTGGCGATTGATCGCATCGAGGGCCGAGTACCGGGTACCGCCATTATCGCCATGAGAACGATGCCAGGTCAGGAATGTTTCCCGTTTGGGAAAGCCGTTAGCCGGGGTCAATTCGCCGGGTTCGGCCGCCGGAATGATTTGATAGAGCGGGAGCTTTTCGCGCTCTTTCGGGTCCTCGACTGCCCAGTAATCCTTCGTCGGCGCCTTGGCTTTCGGTTTCACGAAATGCCACAACCCGATGGTTTGCGCATCGGCGAGGAGCGGTGGTATCAGATCGACGGCAAAAGGGCGCACCCCTTTGGAGAGCCGGACCTCCTCCACAAAACCCTCGCAGCCCAGCCTTCCTTCCACGAGTTGACCGAGTGCCAGGCCGCCGGGAAGCGGAACACCTTGGAGTGGCGTCGCGGGCGCATCTTTCACCAGCTTGCCATCCACATACAGCCGCACCCGCTCCGGCTCGATCACGGCGGCGAGATGATGCGACCGCCCGTCGCAAATGTTCACCTCCGACTTGAATTCGCCCCCACGTCCCGGCTGATAAAAGCTGAGAACGCCGCTGTCCGCATACGAATACAGCTCCCAATGTTCCGCCGAGTCCTTGGTATCGCTGGCGACGAGGATATTGAAATTGCGGGCGCTGGTGAGCTGGGCGCGGCACTCGACGGTGATGGGGCGGGCTCGATATTCGGGTTTGCCGGCGACAACGGTGCCGCTGCTAACGGCCGGGGACGCGCTCGGCGAACTCGACGCTGCCTGGGGTTCTTTCCAACTGCGCGGCTGCGGTTTGGGCCCGGCGGGCCGGCCTTCGAGTTGCGCCACGAGCCAGTCGAGACCGTCGAGATTATCCTGCAGGCGAGTCTCGGCATCGGCGTTGACCTCCAGGATGATTCCGACCGGCCCCTTCCAGCCGCTTTGCTGGATAATGCGCAGCAGCCGCAGGTCTTGATCGCCCTGACCCAGTGGGGCCGTCCCCAGCTCATGCCCGAGCAAATCGCCATCCTTGATCATGCCGTTGAGGGTTATGGCCAGCAAATACGGTTTCATCTTGGGGAACAACTCCGCGAACCGGTCAATTTCTCCGTGCCCGTGATGCTGAGTGTAAACCATGCCCACGTTGGTGATGCCGACCTGTTTCAGCCGGTCAATGATTTGAATCTGGTTCTCGGGCACCCCAAACCAGCCGCCATGATTGTACAACGCCACCGGGCAGCCGAGTTTGGCGGCTTCCGCAGCGATGGGCTTCGCCGCCTCGACCATGCGCTCAACATGCGCCGCCTGCGCGGCGGGCGTGCTTTCCAAAGCCTGCTCCCAGCGCAAGTGCGGTCCGCCCTCCAGCATCACCCACAATTGAGGATGGATGCGGTTGCGTTGGATGCAGTCCAGGATGGCGCGAGCCTCGGCGTTAAGCGCGCCCGGAAACCACCACGCGGTAATATCGCCGCCGTGCCGCTGCATGGCCGCCACTTCCGCATCAAACGTGGAGATGTGTTCAGCGCGCCAGTCGTAGGCGAGTTGCTTGATGCCGAGCTGCTCCAGCATTTGGGCTCGCGCTTCCGGCCCGCGCTTCTTCGTGTCGAACGGCACGATGCACCATGCCACCAGATTACTGCGCGCGAACAGCGAGTAATTCTGAGGAGGTTGATTCAGGTTGGCGGCCGGCTGGGCCTGGCTGGCTAGACTGATCAGAACCAAACCGGCTGCCAGAACCGCTCGGGGTAAAGAAAATAACGTCATCGGATGCGGCAACGAATAGACAGTGGTTGACGTGCCGTCAAGCCGCCAGCAACCGCAAGGCGGGTCAGGGCGCTGCCGTGACCACCGGCCCCGTAAAGGAGCGTGGCCCCACGGGGCTTTACTCCAGTGCAGGGCCGGAGCGAGTCCGTTGCGGTGAGCGCGTCCGGCAAAAGCGTTGCGCCGCTGCTACGCGGCGCTGGTCATCGCAGCGCGATGACCCTACCTCAGTAAGCAACCCACCCGAACGACAGGGGCGCGAGACTGAAATGGCGAACGGAAACTGCGATTAACGAGTGAGCTTCGAGCGCGATCAGAACCGCAGTGCATAAATTCAGAAACTTTTACAATGAAGCCGGGATGTTTTTTTTGAATTTTTTAACAATAATTGTTGCCTTTGCGCTGCGGGCCTGTGTATAAATGTCACCCGTTCCAAAAACCCAACAGAAAGTGTGTAAAAAACATATGAAAAAAAGTACCGTCTATTGTCTCATAGGATTAATGGCGACAGCCTCAGCTGTTCATGCCGTTGATCGAATTGTTACCACCACCGCCGGCACGGGTGCG
>JADLHS010000232.1 GCA_020848635.1 Limisphaerales bacterium | reverse complement strand
GCTTCGCGAAATCAAACTCCGCGAAACCCACCCCGCGTTACGCCACGAGATTGGTTACCTGCAACAGGCCGCGTATTGCTCGAAATTGGTCGAGCAGACCACCGAAACGGAAACTCCTCTGCCCGCGCTGTTTGATTTGCTGCAAGCGCTCCTGATCCACCTGCCCAAACAATCGCCAGCTCCGCAAACGCTATTTGCCTTTGAAATCAAACTGCTCCACGAACTCGGACTGGCCCCAAATCTCAGGCAGAGCCAACTCACGCCAGGGACGCGACAAATTCTGAGTGCGTTTAGAAATGGGGATTGGCCGGCGGTGGCGCGGCTGAAATTAAGCGAAGCGCAGGTCCAGGAACTGCGGCACTTCCTGCGTGGTTTCCTGATTCTTCACCTGGGCCGCATCCCAAAAGGCCGAACGTGACACATTCTCGCACGCGAACCCTTGAGACTGCCTCAAGATAAACATGAAAGCGGTTACGGATGTCGCCGCTTTACCTTGAGTTGCGCCAGCGAGTGATCCAGCGCCGCTTTCACCGTCGCCACTTCTTCATCGTCCAGCTTTTCGGCGAGCCGGGCTTCTGCGCGCTGGCGGTCTGCTTCGGCCTTGGTTTCGTCAATGTTCTCGGCCTTGACCGCCATGTCGGTCAAAATCGAAACGCGTTCGCTGGTCACTTCGACAAAACCGTCACCAACCGCGAGGAAGAAATCCTGCCCACCTTTGCGGACGCCAACTTCACCGGACACGAGCTGGGTCATGAGCGGAACGTGCATCGGAAAGATGCCCATCTCACCTTCAATGCCCGGCAACGTGACCATGTCCACATCCTCGGAATAAACCTTGGATTCGGGTGTGACGATTTCCAGTTTCAGGGTGTTGGCCATGGTCTCAGCAATTAAACAAGTCGAGTGATCAAGGGGCAGAAAGCGTTGCCACTTTACAGCCCAGCTAGGCTTTTTTCGCTTCCTTCGGCTTCTCCGGCTTGCCCTTATCCCCCGTTGGCGATTCTTGAATCTCTTCAATTCCGCCCTTCATATAGAAATTCATTTCGCTGACATCGTCGTGCTTGCCCTCCAGGATTTCCTTGAAGCCACGCACGGTGTCCGCCACGGGCACCTGTTTGCCGTCGATGCCGGTGAACACCTGGGCCACGGTAAACGGCTGGCTCAAGAAGCGTTGAATCTTCCGGGCGCGCAACACCGTGAGCCTGTCCTCCGGGCTTAACTCGTCCATTCCCAGAATTGCAATAATATCCTGCAAATCTTTATAGCGTTGCAAAATCTTCTGCACCCCGCGCGCCACGTCGTAGTGCTCCTGACCCACCACATCCGCGGAAAGCGCACGAGAACTCGAGGCCAGCGGATCCACGGCGGGATAAATGCCAAGTTCCGCGATGGAACGTTCGAGCACAATAGTGGCATCCAAGTGGGCGAATGTCGTAGCGGGCGCCGGATCGGTCAAGTCGTCCGCCGGCACATAAACGGCCTGGAAACTCGTGATCGAACCTTTCTTGGTGGAGGTAATACGCTCCTGGAGATCGCCCATTTCGGCCGCAAGCGTCGGCTGATAACCCACCGCGCTCGGCGTGCGCCCCAACAATGCCGACACCTCGGAACCGGCCTGCGAGAACCGGAAGATGTTATCCACAAACAGGAGCACATCCTGATTCTTCTCGTCGCGAAAATACTCGGTCACGGCAAGGGCCGACAGCGCCACGCGCAAACGTGCGCCGGGGGGCTCGTTCATCTGCCCGTAAACCAGCCCGATGCGCGAGCCAGGTTTGATAATCGGCAGACCGTTCTCACCGATCTTCGGATGCCCTTTTTCATCCTCCTCCACTTTGATGACTTTGGCTTCGATCATCTCGTTGTAAAGATCGTTGCCCTCACGGGTGCGTTCGCCGACGCCCGCGAACATCGAAACCCCGCCATGCAGCTTGGCGATGTTGTTGATCAACTCCATGATGACGACAGTCTTGCCGACCCCGGCGCCGCCGAACGCTCCAACTTTGCCGCCTTTCAAAAACGGGCAGATCAGGTCAATGACCTTGATCCCGGTCGTGAGAATCTGCGGCGACGTCGATTGCTCCACGAGCGGCGGCGCTGCGCGATGAATCGGAAGATATTTGTCAGCCTTCACCGGGCCTTGTTCGTCCACCGGATTCCCCGTGACATCGAACACGCGCCCCATGACGGCTTCGCCGACCGGCATGGCGATGGGACCGCCGGCATCGGTAATCTCCATGCCGCGCTTGAGCCCTTCCGTGGCGCTCATGGCCACGGCCCGCACCCAGTTGCCACCGAGATGCTGTTGGACTTCGAGCGTCAGTTTCGTTTTGCCGGCCGCTCCGGGCGAAGTGAACTCGACCGTCAGCGCATTGTAGATGGCCGGAATATTGTCCGCGAACTCGATGTCCACGACCGGACCGATGACTTGAACGATTTTGCCTTTGTTCATGGGAATAAAATAAATGTCGGTTAGCCCAACGCCATCTGGGCGGTGGTGATTTCCAAAAGTTCCTTCGTGATGTTCGCCTGCCGCAGCTTGTTGTATTCGAGCGTGAGGTCTTTGATGAGCTGCTTGGCGTTGTCGGTCGCGTTTTTCATCGCCACCATGCGGGCGCTGTGCTCGGAGGCCTTGGCTTCGAGCAGCACCTGATAAACGATGAAGTTGAGAAAGTGCGGCAGGATGGCGCTCAAGACCTGTTCGGCGCCCGGCTCGAAGAGGTACTCCAGCCCGCCTTCGGACGGCGTCGCACGTTGTTCCAACTCGGCTTTTTGCTGCGGGGTCAAGGTCGTTTCGTTGAGGAGTTTCTGGGTTTCGCCGATGGGGAGCAAGCGCCGCACTTCCACTCGTTGCGTGAGGGTGTTGACAAACCGGGTGAAGATGACATCCACACAATCCACCTCGCCCTTGAGGAACATCTGCTGCAACGTCTTGGAAATGGCCCGCGCTTCGGCAAACACTGGGGCATCTTTGTAAAGAAACTCCGCCGCGAGCTGGCGCTTCGTCCGCGTAATGAACTGCGCGGCCTTCCGACCGGCGGCGACGAACACGGCGCTTTCCTTGTCCCACTTCATCACCTCACGCCCCATGTTCGAATTGAGCGCGCCACACAGGCCCTTGTCCGTGCTGACGGCCAGCACGCCGCGCTTGCGAATTTCGCGCTTCTCCATCAAAGGATGCACAAAGTCCTGCGAGTCCTTGCTGGCACTGAGGATCACTTGGTTCATCAAAACGGCGTAGGGCCGGCCCGCCAGCGCCGCGAGCTGCGCCTTGCGCATCTTCGACGAAGCCACCATCTGCATGGCCTTCGTAATCTGCGCCGTGTTTTTTACCGACTTGATCCGTCGGCGAATGTCGCGCGTGCTGGGCATTGCCTTAGCGGTAGGTCTGTTTGAATTCGGTGATGGCCGCCTTCAATTCGGCAGCGAGCGCTTCGCTGATCGCTTTTTCGGTTCGGATTTTTGTCAACAAGTCAGCCTTCCGGGTGTTCAGGAAGTCGGTCATCATGTCCTGACAAACCTTGATCTTCTCCACGGCCACGTCGTCAAAGAAATTGTTCTGCACCGCCCAAAGAACGGCGGCCTGCAACTCGACCGGAATCGGATTGAACTGCGGCTGCTTGAAAACCTCCACGACGCGTTTGCCGCGTTCGAGAATTCCCTGGGTCTTGGCATCGAGATCCGAACCGAACTGCGCAAAAGCCGCCAGTTCGCGAAACTGCGCCAGGTCGCCCTTGATCCGACCAGCCACCTGCTTCATCGCCTTGATCTGGGCGGCGGAACCGACACGGCTCACGGAGAGACCGACAGAAACAGCGGGCCGGACGCCCTGATAGAACAAATCGGTTTCGAGATAAATCTGGCCGTCCGTGATCGAGATCACGTTCGTCGGAATGTAGGCCGACACGTCGCCCGCCTGCGTTTCTACAATCGGAAGGGCCGTGAGCGAACCATTGCCGTATTTTTCTGAAACCCGCGCGCTGCGTTCGAGCAGGCGGCTGTGCAGATAGAATACGTCGCCGGGATACGCTTCGCGACCCGACGGCCGCTTCAAGACGAGGGAAACCTGGCGATACGCAACCGCCTGCTTGGACAAATCGTCGTAAATGATGAGCGCGTCCATGCCGTTATCCATGAACCATTCTCCCATGGCCGCCCCGGAAAACGGCGCCATGTACTGGTTCGCAGCGGAGTCGGACGCCGACGCCGCGACCACAATGGTGTCACCCATCGCTCCGGCTTTTTCGAGTTCCGCGATGACCCGCGCCACGTTCGATTGCTTCTGGCCGATGGCAACGTAAATGTTATACACCGGGCGGAAATTCTTGTCCCCGGACGCGCGACCAACTTTGTTCATGCGCGCCTGATTGATCATCGTGTCCACCCCGATGGTTGTCTTGCCGGTCCCACGGTCGCCGATGATCAACTCACGTTGACCGCGGCCAATCGGGATCATCGCGTCAATCGCCATGATCCCCGTCTGCACCGGTTGGCTCACGGATTTGCGCTTGATGATGCCGGGTGCGATTTTTTCCACCGGATAAAACGCGTCCTCCTTGATCGGTCCTTTGCCATCAATCGGCTGGCCCAACATGTTCACCACGCGACCGAGCAGGCCTTTGCCCACGGGCACCGACAGCAACTTGCCCGTCGTCTTGACCTCCTGGCCTTCGTGGACGCCGAGATAATCGCCAAGGATGATCGCACCAACCTCGGTTTCCTCGAGATTGAGGGCAAGGCCAGTGATGCCGTTGCCGAAATCAAGCATCTCATTGAGCATCGCGTCAGTAAGCCCCTCAATCTTGGCCACGCCGTCCGCGCATTCGCGCACGATGCCAACATTCTGCTTGTTCACCAACGTTTTCACGCCGCTGATCTGTGCTTCAATTTCCTGCAG
This sequence comes from Limisphaerales bacterium, assembly GCA_020848635.1. Taxonomy (GTDB): domain Bacteria; phylum Verrucomicrobiota; class Verrucomicrobiia; order Limisphaerales; family JADLHS01; genus JADLHS01. The sequence continues at coordinate 3,052 of JADLHS010000232.1, read as the reverse complement.
TAGATTGCTCATAGCTAATTTCAATTCCGTTTGCCGATCAAAAACTTGCTTCCAACTCGTTCAACCGCGCGCGCACGCTGCCGTCAAACACATCGCTGCCCACCTTCACCCGCAGTCCGCCAATCAATGCCGGGTTCACAACAAAACTCACGGCTAGACCCGCGCCATAACGTTGCGCAAGGCTCGCTTTGACTGATTGCTGCAACGCTTCGCTTGCTGGCACCGCGCTCTCGACCCGCGCCATGCGCCGATCAAGGTCAAGCTTCACCAACCTCTGAAAGTGGGTCAAAATCCCCGCGTATCCCCGCGGTTTCTGCGCCACCACCACCCCAACCACCTGGCGCACCCGCGCCTCGTCGAGGAGACCGCCGACCTTGCAGGTGTTGAACAACTGCTTGGCGTCACGGCGGGCTTGTTTGGTGATCTTCATTCCGCTATCCGGTTAGTTGGCGGCCAGTTGGCGATTTGTCTCTTCGGCCAGACGCCCTTGATCTTCTGCGGTCAAAACTTTACCCGTCACCTTCGCCGTCGTGTTGACGACCAAGCGACCGACTTCCTTGCGCAACTCCGTCTTCATGCGGACGAGTTCCGCCTCGCTGGCCTGTCGCGCTTTTGCGATAATGTCATTCGCGGTGGCAATGGCTTTCTGCGATTCCACTTCCAAAACCTTGGCCGCCGACTGGCGGGCTTCCTCAATCATCTTGTTTCCCTGCGCGCCCGCTTGGGTTAAAATCTCTTGGACCTTGACCTGCGCATTGGCCAGATCCGCCTTGATTTTCTCGGCATTGGCCAGACTCTCCGCGATTTTCGTGCGGCGCTCTTCGAGCACTTTCAGAATCGGCTTGTAAGCAAAGCGATGCAGGAGAAAGCAGACGACGCAAAAGCTGATCACCTGCGAAAAAAACAACTGCTTTTGAAAGCCGAATTGCTCTCCGGTGCTCTTGGCGAGCTCAAGCAGATCACCCGCCGCAAAAAGAATTTGATATTGCATAGCTATCGAAAAGGTCTGGTTTGGCGCGGAGTCTTGCGACCCCGCGCCATTGATTACTTCACCAGGAAGATCGCAAAGAACACGATTCCTTCCGCGAACGCGGTGCTCAAAATGGCTTGAACGAGAATCTTCGTCGCCGCGCCGGGATTGCGCCCGACCGCTTCCGAAGCCTTCATGCCAATGAATCCTACGCCCAGGGCCGCGCCCAAACAGGCGAGACCAACGTGAATGCTACCAGTCATTTTATTGCCTTTCGTTGTTCCCGCCGCCCCCCGCGAGTGAACACGGTCAAAGCGGCGAAATTGTTTAATGCTGCGCGTGTTCGGGACCTTCTTCATGCGTGCATATCAGCAGCGTGAAGACCGCCGTTAACAGCATGAACACCAGCGCTTGAACCACCCCGACCAAAAGCTCCATCGCGTAAAACGGCAGCGCCAGCAGCCAACCAAACCACGGACCACCCATGATCGCCATGGATTCCAGCATGTTTTCGCCGGCAAAAATATTCCCGTAGAGACGGAAGCTTAGCGATACCGGACGAAAGGCAATGGAAACCACTTCCAAAACGCCGACCACGATGAACACAAAGACCATCAATACTTTCAAAGCGCCGGTCGTGTCGCCTTTCGGACCAAAGAGATGCAGGATGAACCCACCCGGCCCATTCGCTTGAATCGCCCAAACCGTCCAGCACACGAAGAAAATCATGGCCATCGCCAGCGTCATGTTCAGGTCAGCATTCACGCCACGGAGCAGCGGGCGGGATATATGGTGCAACGCGCCAGCCCCATCCGGTGTGCCCCACCCCATCGTGCCGACTCCGGGAATCAGACCGGCCCAGTTTGTGGCCAGAATGAAAATGAAAATCGTGGCAAAGAACCAGAAAGTCTTTTTGACCAGATCGTGGCCAATAATATCTTCCAGAAAACCATATAATCCCTCCACCAACCACTCCCAAAAATTCTGTGCCCCCTGCGGCACAGCCCGGACGTTTCGCATCGCGACTTGCGCGAAAACGATGATTCCCAGCGCAACAATCCAGGTCATGATCATGGAATTTGTAACGCTAAAAGGCCCGACTTGAATATGAGGTGCAGCGGCGGGAAGACCTTCGCTGTGTTCCGCGTGCGCCGCCGCATGCTCGACATCCTTAGCAGCGAGTCCCGCGACGTGTTCTGCGTCTGCAACCACGGCCTGCGCGTCTTGCGCCGCGGAAGCCGTTGCCGCCCGAACGAGCATTGCCGGAGCCGCGACCAACAAAACCGACGCTAAAATGATTCTAAGCAATCGCATTGAAATTCTGAAACCTTGTCGCACCAGCGGGCAGGTGTGCCGGCCAAACCGGGTGGCGAAAGGACGCGCAGATTGCCTCGCTGTGAAATAATTCACAAGGTTTTTTTGAAAAATTTTGGGTGCTGCGATTGTTAATCATATTTAATGACCAACTTAAGTTTCAGGAAATCGCGCTTCCAGCACCCGGCCCCACGGTTAGTTGGTTTGGGGAAGCACGGGCGCAACCGGTTCGTGGACGTGACTTTCGTGACCGGCGGTTTCAAAACCACCAATGAAGACCGCCACGGACAAACCCGCCAGCAAGGCGATGGAGAGCTTGAAACGGTCGTGCGAATGAAATTGCAACTCCGGCAGCAGGTCGCTGCAGGCGATGCAGAGAAAGTTGCCGGCGCAAAAGGCCAGGGCGGCGCCGAGCAGCGCCGCGTGCGAATCCGTCAGATGAATTGCGCCAAGCGAAAACACAATCGCCCCAAGCGGGGTGGCCAGGGCGAACAACGCATTTAGCCATTGTCGCGACGAACGCGATTTGCCGCTGGCGGTCATCAGCGTGGTAATTGCCATTGCATCAAAGGGTTTGTGCAGGATCACGACCAGCGCGGTGCCAAAGCCTGCCAGACCGATGTGGCCTTGGGCCTCGGCCATCACCGCCGCCGCGAGCGCCAGACCGTCGAGCAGCGAATGCAATGACAAGCCCAAGGCCGTGCCCGCCCACGAGAGTTGCCGCGCGGACTTTTCCGCCAGTGTGTGTGAATGGTCATGCTGGTGCGG
>JADLHS010000231.1 GCA_020848635.1 Limisphaerales bacterium | reverse complement strand
CCTAATGCAGTCCAGCGCTCGAATCACGGGCTTCTTGCGCGAGCTTCACCCGCCTGTTTCACTGCCCGCGTGAATTTACCGTATAAAGTCGCCACGCTGCTCTACTGTTTCAACGAGCGCGATGAAACCCTGCTGCTCGAACGTGCGCAGGAGCCGAATCGTGGCTTGTGGAGTCCGTGCGGCGGCAAACTCAAGACGGACATCGGCGAATCGCCCTATGTCTGCGCCGCACGCGAAGCGCACGAGGAACTCGGGCTGGCTTTCGCCCCGACCGATTTCCACCTCGCCGGCATGGTGAGCGAACACGGTTTTCAGGGACAGGCGCACTGGCTTATGTTTTTGTTCGAGTTGAAGCCGAAGCTGAAGCAACTTCCGCCGCCGATGAGTGAAGGCCGCTTTCAATTCTTCCCCCGCGCCGCGCTGGCCGGCCTGCACATCCCGCAGACCGACCGCGAACGCATCTGGCCGTGGTTCTGGCAATATCGCGGTGGTTTCTTTGCGGCGCACTGCCATTGCCATCCTGACGGACGGAATGATTGGACGCTGGAGGAAAGTCGGACGGCGGAAGGCGAATGATGAAACCTGTGCCGCCTTTGCCGGGACGTGTTCAAGGTTGCTTTCAAAACCATAACCAGGCTGGACAGAAACTTATGGCCGAAATAATGTCGCAACCATGAATCAGATAGGCTGCAGAACCAACGGCCTACTCAGATGTTGAGTTGCCTCATGCCATTCACAAAATCCGCCGTTGAACTGTTCATTTCAGCAAGAGCTGCCGCCGTCACAAAGTGTGGCGCTTCCGACATGAAAACCATGGTTCCTGAGTCGGCACATTGGCTTTCTAACTTCGGCCTTGCCGTCATCTTCAATGACTTTCCGCCGACCGAAATGCGCCCATTCGTCATCAACTTTATCCGGCGGATCTACGGCGCCTTCATTGAGTACGATTTCGCCCGCCAGGAAGTTCTCAAACTCGTCAAAGATGGTCATGGTCGCTGGTCCCCTTACTTCGCCGCCCTTACCAATTTCGAAGTAACAGTCGCTCAGTTGTATCTCGCACTGGATTCAATTCGAAAAGTCAGCAACCACAATTTCTTCATGACCGGCGATGGAAGCTTTGAAGAATGCCTCAATCTAATATACAACGCCAGCAAGCATCAACTCGCTGGAGACGAACTTCCTGTATGGTTCACAAATGATGGTCTCGCCTGCGGGACCGCTGCGCTCACGTTCGCCGAAATCGAGGACTTCATGGTGAAGATGGCCGGCGTGGTCCAAGGTTTGTATAACCGCGACATAGCACTCCAAGCATCGCAATCGTGACCCAGACGCCTGATACCGACAGAGATAGGCTGCAAATCTTCCCCCAGAAAATTTCCCCGCTGACTTGGTTCATCGCCCTGCCCCCACCACTGGTCGGTTGTCCCGCATCGCCTTTCCTTGGAGCGCGGCTGTGTGCGTAGCACCAGCCGCAGCACATTCGCCTACCGCGCCGCGCAAATCATCCTAGCCGTCGCTCGTTATCCACGCGCGGCGACTGGTCTTTCAGACACAGTCGCGCTCCGTTTGCTTTACGCCTGAATTTTAATTCTTCATTCTCCCTTCTGCATTGTTTGCGCATGGACGAGCCGCTTGCTTTGCGGGGCGTGGAGGCTTACTCTGCCAGTGTCGTGAAACAACCGTTCATCAACGTCGAAGATCAAGCGACCATGCAAAAAGGCATTGATCGCGCGGCTGAAATTTCCCGACAAATGGCTTCCGGTGAGATTCGCATCCAGCGCGGAGTTCATCGTTTCAAGACTCTCAAAGAAGCTGACGAGTGGAAGGACAAGATGATTGCGCGCAGCCAACCGCAAAAGGATTAGCTTCTAGTTTGTCGGAAGTGGTGAAGAGCCGCCACGTTTGAGTTATATTTCTTCATTCTTCATTCCGCCTTCGGCATTGTTTGCGCATGGACGAACCGATCATTGACCTGCACAGCGACGCGCATTTCATGGGCGAGGCGTTGCGGCAGGCCGCGCGGGCGTACGAGGCGGAGGAAGTGCCCGTGGGCGCCGTGATTGTGCGCGAGGGCCGCATCATCGCGCGGGCCTGGAACCAGGTGGAACTGCTCAAGGACGCCACGGCGCATGCCGAAATGCTCGCGCTGACGCAAGCGCAGGAAGCCGTCGGCGACTGGCGGCTCACCGATTGCACGCTTTACGTCACGAAAGAGCCGTGTCCGATGTGCGCCGGGGCGATCGTCCACGCGCGGCTCGCGCGCGTCGTGTTCGGCGCCGGCGATCCCAAGGGCGGCGCGGCGGGAGGCGCGCTGAACCTGCTCCAGTTTCCCACGCTGAATCATCGTTGCGAAATCACGGCGGGCGTCCGGCTAGAGGAGTGTCGTGGGTTGCTGCAAACCTTCTTCGCAGAACAGCGCACCCGTCCCCAGAACGGTTCCGTCCCAAAGACACCGTGAGCTTTCACCCCCAGCAAAGCGTATATCTTGTTGCCGGCCAATACATCTTCATGTCGGCAATAGCCGGTTGACCGCCCGCGGATCCAGGCGTTACTGTGTCAGGAGATTATGAGTTGTTCCCTGCGCCACCTGCTGCTGTTTGGCTTTGCCTTCGCTCAGTGCCAATTGGCCGATGCCCAAACCAACGAGTTCCGAGGCATGTGGGTGAATGCCTGGAACACCGGCCTCCAGAACGCTTCCCAGGTCACGACCTTGGTCAACCAGCTCCGAGCCGGAAAATTCAACGCAGTCATTCCGCAGGTGCGCCGGCGCGGGGACACGCTTTACAATTCACACTATGAGCCGCATGCCACAGGCACAACCCCGGCCAATTTCGACGCCTTGGGCGACTTGATTGGCAAGGCCCACGATACCAACGCGGGACAGTACATCGAAGTCCATGCGTGGCTGGTGACGTACCACATCTGGAGCGGCGCGACGAACGCCACGACTCCGCCGCAGGCCGACCACCCGCTGCGCTTGCACCCGGACTGGCTGTTGCAGGATGTGAACACCAATTTCTTCATTGGCAACCAGTACACTTTTGATCCCGGTCATCCCGAGGTTCAACGGCACACGTTCAACGTCGCGATGGATATCGTCACCAACTACAACGTGGATGGCTTGAACTTTGACTACATCCGCTACTCCGCCACGACCGAGGGCTACAATCCGGTTACCGTGGCGCGCTTCAACCGGCGCTATGGGCGAACGGGACAACCGACGACGACCGATCCCCTTTGGAAGCAATTCCGCCGGGACCAGATCACCGGCTTGTTGCGGAAGATTTATCTGAATGTGCTGGCGGTGCGGCCGGGCGTCAAAGTATCCGCCGACACGATTACCTGGGCGCCGGGACCGGTCAATGATGCCCAATGGTATAGTTCGGCCTCGGCCTGGAACAGCGTGCTCCAGGACTGGCGGGGCTGGATGGAGGAGGGGATTCTCGATCTGAACATTCCCATGAATTACTTTCGCGAAACCACCAACGCAACGGATTACGTCAACTGGATGAACTTCGCCAAGGATCATCAGTTCAATCGGCAGACCGTGATTGGACCGGGCACCTATCTCAACAGCGAATCGAATGCCATTGTTCAGATGCGCAAAGTGCGAGAACTTAGCCCTGGTGGCAAATCTGCGGTCGGGGTCTGCGGCTACGATTACAACACGCCCTATCTGAACGGGAGCGGCCAGTTCGCAACGTTCCAGACTTACCTGACCAGCAGTCCCAACGCCTTCGATCCGCTTTCGCCCGCCCTCTTCGCCCAACCCGCCACCGTCCCGGTGATGCCGTGGAAGGTCACGCCCACCAAAGGTCATCTCAAGGGCACGATATACAGTGACGATCCCACGAACGGGCTCGACGGCGCGGTGATCTCTCTCACGGGGCCGGTGAGCCGGGCGCAAACCAATGACGCCACCGGGTTCTACGGCTTTGTGGATTTGCCGCCTGGAAACTATGCGGTGCAGGCGTCGTTTCCCGGCTATGCCTCCGCCTCCACCAACGTAACCGTCAGCGTGGGGACGGTGGCAACGCGCGATTTGCCGCTCGGCCTGCAAGGGCCGCCCGCGATTGTCGCGCAGCCCGAAAGTCGCACCAACTACAACGGCACGCCGGTCGCATTCGCTGTGTCCGCCACCGGCACGGCGCCGCTGGCGTTTCAATGGCGCAAGAACGGAGCGGATTTGGCGAATGCCACCAACGCCAGCCACGGGATCAGCGCGATCGCCCCGGGCGACGCCGGCGGCTATACCGTGGTTATCACCAATGGGTTTGGCGCGATCACGAGTGCTGTCGCCACGCTAACGGTGATTGTGCCGCCGCCGAACACGCGCACCGTTCCGCTGTGGAATCTGGGGCCCGGGGCGCGTTCATATTTGACAACCGGCAGCACCGAGCGCGGCCTCGCCTTTAATCCCGCCAACAATCATTTGTTGCTGGTCAGCCGGGCCGGCGCTTCATCGTCATCGGTTTACGTGCTTAACTCCACCAACGGGGCAGATCTGCATACTTTGAACAACGGAAGCGGAATCATCGCGGGGGGCACGTACGCAGTGAATCTGGTGGGCGTGGCCGAGGATGGGGCGGTGTTTGTCGGCAATCTGACCGTGAACGGCACAACGACGGCCTTCCGCCTTTACCGCTGGGCCAACGACAATTCGGGAACGACCCCCACGATTGCCTTCTCCGGAGATCCATTCCCCAGCAGCGCCGAACGGTGGGGCGATACGCTGGACGTGCGCGGGGCCGGGACGAACACGCAAATTGTCATCGGTTCCCGAAGTGGCACGAATGTGGTGGTTTTCACCACCGCCAACGGAACGACGTTCACGCCCATCCCGGTCGCCATCAGTGGCGGCGCTAACAGCATGTTCGGACTCGGCATCGCCTTTGGCGCGGGTAATACCCTTTGGGGGAAGCAAAACAACTCGCCGCTGCGCCAGGCGTCCTTCAACCTCGCGGCCGGCACCGGCACGGTGCTGCAGTCGTTTGGTCCGCCGCTGGTTGTCACCGGGGTCGCCGCCATTGGCGTCAGCACCAACCTCAATCTTCTGGGTGGCGTGGCGCTCGAGACCCCCGACAACTTCCAACTGTACAATCTGCCCCTCAATGACGCTCCCAGCCTCATCGAAACCAACGCCTTTCCCACCGACAATCCCAATGCCAACGGCACCGGCGCGGTGGCTTTCGGGGGCAATTACGTCTTCGCCCTCGACTCGAACAACGGTCTGATTGCCCTGCAGATTCTGCCTTCGACGCCGCTGCCCGGACAATTCCAGCTCATCGCACGACTGCCGGACGGGCGGGTCCATTTGGCTTGGAGCGGCGATGCGAATTTTACCTACGCCCTGGATGTATCCAGCAATCTGTGGTTCTGGTCGGAACTAGCGCAGGTCGTGAGTTCCAACGGTGGATTTGAGTTTTTTGATGTCGCCACGAGCAATCAGCCACAGCGGTTTTATCGCACGCGAAACTAGTGGAAACCCACCGTTGACCCGCTAGCGCGACAGGGTATCTTGGCCGGCCATGTTTCGCCGGATTAAGTTTGGGGTGAGCGCAGGGGTCGCTGGATGCTTCCTCCTGTTGATTCTGGTTTCCGGAGCGCCAGCGCAGAGCAACGAATTCCGGGCGATGTGGGTGGACGCTTGGGGCGCCGGCTTCCTGGACGCCAGCCAGGTCACAAAGCTCATCGCCGATTGCCGCACCTACAATTTCAACGCCGTCATGGTCCAGATGCGGCGGCGCGGTGACGCGTTTTACGCGCCAGGCATTGCGGGTAACGATCCTAAAACCACGGCCATCGCATCCAGTTACGACGCCCTAGCCGATCTGCTGGCCAAAGCGCACGCCGGTTCACCCCGGATCCAAGTCCATTGCTGGGTGACCACGCACGTCATTTGGAGCAGCCTTACGCCACCCGCGCAGCCCGGGCATGTTGTCAATTTGCATCCCGAGTATCTGATGCGGGATTCAGCGGGCACAAACTACCTCGCGGAAGGCTTTTACCTCGATCCCGGCCATCCCGATGCGACGCTGTGGAACTATGTGATGGCGACCAATATCGTGCGGCGCTACGACGTGGACGGTTTTCATTGGGACTATGTCCGCTATCCGCAGACCGATTCCGGCTACAATCCCACGGCCATTGCGCGTTACAATGCCGAGTACGGACTGACGGGCCAGCCGGCTTCCTCTGACCCACAGTTTGCCGATTGGCGCCGCCGGCAAATCACGGATTTTCTGCGGTGGGTGAACAGCGATCTGCTTTCCTATCGTAGCAACCTGGCGATTTCCTGCGCCGTGTTCGGCAGCCGCTCCGACGCCTACGCCAACCGTTTTCAGGATTGGGCGGAGTGGAACAATGAAGGGATTATTGATCTTTGCATGCCGATGGGCTACACGGCGGACAACAGCGGGGTGTTCATGCCGCGGGTGGACGACGCGTTCAACCATCAGGGGGTGCGCCGCGTTTACAATGGCCAGGGCGCGTATCTAAACCCTAAGGAAAATACCGTCACGCAACTGGACTACATCCGCAACAAACCGCTGCTGGGTTCGGTGCTCTACAGCTATCGCGTGCCGAACAGCGGCCCTCTCGCGCAAATTGCCACCCTGACCTACATCCGCGATAATCATCAGCCAGACTGGGTGGACGTGCCCGCGATTCCCTGGAAGACCGCGCCCACCAAAGGAATCATCCGCGGCACGGTGACGCGGCAGGTCGGTGGCACAGCGGTTTACAATGCCCGGCTCACCATCACCTCGGTCCCCGAACGTAATCAAAAGACCGAACCGCACGGGAAGTTCGCCTTCTTTGAAACCACGCCTGGGCTGCACACCATCACCGTTACGGCGGCGGATCTGGCCCTGGTGAGCACCAATGTCATCCTTGCAGCTGGCCAGAGCTTGGCTCTCAACTTGGTATTGCCGCCGGACAATACACCGCCGGTCATCGCGAGCGTGGCGGCCAACTCGGTTTCCGACGCGGCGGCCACCATCACTTGGACGACGGATGAAAACTCCAACAGCGCGGTGGATTTCGGTCTGTCAGTTGCCTATGGCAGCGTGGCTAGCAACGCCACCCTGACCGTTAATCACGCCATTACGCTGAGCGGACTTGCCCCGAATACGCAATACCATTTCCGCGTGCGCTCGCGCAATCCATCCAACCTGCACACGAATTCGGCGGATCTGGTGTTTGTCACCAATCCGGCCGGAGTCGTGAATGATGTCATCATCGAGAGTCGCGACCCCAGCGGAGCCATCACGCCCAATCCCTCTTATTCGGACGCGGGCTTTGCCAACTCAACGCTCAAGAGTTCTGCCCCGCCGTTGACCGGCTCGGGCACTCAAGGCTCGCGCTACGCTACGTCTGGCACGCCCACGTTCACCGTACAGCCCACGCTCGCCATTGCCGGGGCCACGTATGATGTTTACCTCACGCACGGCAGTGCCGGCAGTATTTCCGATGATATCGTCGTCGGTGTCACTCAGTCCGGTTGCACCGGCTTGCCGGCAGTCACCACGTTGTTTCGCGAACCCAACGGCAATAATTGGGAATACCTCGGGCGCATGACGTTGAATGGCGGAGTCACCGTGCCGAGCCTCGCTTTTACCTATTCCAGCGGCACGCTTAACGCGCTGGGCAATGGGCGTCTGTACAGTGACGCCAGTAAATTCGTTTTCCTGCCGCCCCCGGTCATCACCACGCAACCGCAAGATGCCAACGTCAATCAAGGCAGCAACGCCACTTTCTCCGTGTTCGCGACCGGCCTGCCAACGCTCGCGTATCAATGGCGGTACGAAGGCACGAATCTGGCCGGCGCGACGGGGGGGAGTTATACGGTGACGAATGCGCAGCCGACGCGGGAGGGTTACTACTCTGTGGTCATCACCAACGCCGTGGGGAGCGTGACGAGCACCGTGGCCTTGTTAACCGTCAACCTCCCCCCCACGATCGCCTCGCCGCCACAAAGTCAATCCGTGGTTCGCGGTGCGGACGCAACCTTCGCTGTGAGCGCGGGTGGCACGGAGCCGCTGGGTTTTCAGTGGCGTTTTAACGAGGCGAATATCGCCGGGGCGACCGGCGATAACTATACGCGCACCAATGTGCAGACGACCGATGCCGGCAATTATTCCGTGATGATCACCAATCTGGCGGGCGCCGTGACGAGTTCCGCCGCCCTGCTCGCAGTGACCTTGCCCCCGCCGCCCCAGTTCCAGACTATCAGCCGCCTGCCGGATCAAAGCGTTCGGTTCGTGTTGAGCGGCCAGTTGGGCGTGGCGTATGCCATTGATGCTTCGAGTAATCTGACGAGTTGGTTTGAATTGACGACCGGCATCTTGTCGAACTCACCGCTCGAACTGCTGGACGGCTCGGCTTCCAACGCCAGCAGACGATTCTACCGGGCGCGACAATAGCCCTTGAGCGGGGTTGACCCGCTCATCCGACAACGTATCTTGGCTGCGGTTGTTTATGTCACTTGCTTCACGTCGCACCGGGGTGTCAACCCTTTTGGCACTGGTGGTTTTTGGCTTTCTCCCATCCGCCCCGGCGGGGCTGCGCGACGGCGGCGTTGACCCGGCGAATATGGGACGCGGCAGTTGGATTTACATCCTGCCGACTGCCACGGCGGGTCTGGGGGGAAATGTCCCGGCGGTTTCCAATCTGACGAGCCTGATGATTTATCTGAAGAATCAAGGGCTGCAATATGTCGTGATCAAGGCGGCGCAAGCCGAGACGGTGTTTACCGTCAGCGGGAATCCGCAATTTACGCCCACCGTCGTTGCGGCCGCCCATGCCGCCGGGTTGAAGATTTTCGGCTATCTCTACACCGCGGGACAGAATGTTCCGGGTGAAATCGCGATGACGGATTATATTTTCCAGCAAGGTGCCGATGGCCTGGTTTACGATGCGGAAATCGAATGGGAGACCGTTGGCGGGAACGCGGCGGCTCGATCCGCGCTGGCCACGCAACTTTGTTCGGCGGTTCGTTCCAACTGGCCCAACAAATTCATGGGGTTGTCCACCTGGCCGTACCGGGCGGTCCACCCCAACCTGCCCTACAAGGAATTTGCCTACCATTGCGATGTGATCATGCCGCAAGCCTACTGGATTGAGTTGGGCGTCACCCCGACAGCCTGCGTGACCCGGGTGAACAATGAGTGGACCAGTTGGAAGAACGGGCTGACGGGAATCTGGACCAATGCCATCAAGCCCTTCCTCATGACCGGGCAGGGGTGGAGTTCATCGAGCGGGACGGTGACCCCGGCGCAAATCACCGAGTTTGAGAACGCCTTGCGAACCATTGCCAATCCCGTGTCGCCGGGGGGCTTCAAGGCGGTGGATTACTGGCGGGCCGAGCTGCATCCCGCCGGCATTTGGGATGCGATCCGCACCAACTTTCTGGCAAATCCTTATTCGAACGCTCCGGTGATTCAGTTTGTGCCGACCGTCACGGTCGGGGCGACGACCGCAAACATTGCCTGGCCGACGGATCAAGTCGCCGATGGCGTGGTTGAATATGG
>JADLHS010000230.1 GCA_020848635.1 Limisphaerales bacterium | reverse complement strand
GACATCCTTGCGCTGGAGGCTGGAGATTTGGTCGCGGCAGACGCCCGACTGCTGGAGACAGCTTCGCTCAAGTGTGTCGAGTCCGCGCTGACGGGCGAGGCCGAGGCAGTGATGAAGCAAGCTGCACAATTTAAGCACGCCAATGTCCCGCTCGGCGACCGGGCGAACATGGTGTTCATGGGCACGAGTGTGGCGGTGGGCACGGGTCAGGCCGTCGTCGTAGCCACGGCGATGAAAACGGAGTTGGGCCGCATTGCCGGATTGATCGTAGCAGCGGGGGCGGAGGAGAAAACACCGTTGCAGCAGAAACTCAACTCGCTCGCCCGCGTCCTCGTCTGGGCGACGTTGGGCATCATCGCGCTGTTGTTCGTGCTGGGGCTGATGCGCGGGACGAAACCTCTGGAACTTTTTCTGACAGCCATCAGCCTCGCCGTGGCTGCCGTGCCGGAAGGATTGCCAGCAGTCGTGACCGTTGCACTCGCGCTCGGCGTGTCGCGGATGGCTCGCCGTCACGCGCTGGTGCGCAAACTCACCGCCGTCGAAACGCTCGGCTCGACGACGGTCATCTGCACGGACAAGACGGGAACGTTGACTGTGGGTCAGATGACCGTGCGTGCATTCTATGTCACGGGCCAGCATTACGAAGTCACCGGTGAAGGTTACGGGCCGGATGGGGAAGTGCGAGTCGCGGGCAAGAAGGTGGAAGCACAACATGCAGCGCCATTGCTCGAACTCGCGACGGTCATTCTCGCGTGCAACAACGCTCACCTCGTCCACGAAAAGGGAGAATGGAAAGTCATCGGTGATCCCACCGAAGGTGCGTTGTTAGCGGCGGGTGGAAAAGCCGGCGGCAACCAGAAACGCATCGAAAAGGAATTGCCCAAGCGAAGCGAAATCCCGTTCGACTCCGACCGAAAACGAAGTTAGATGATTCGTCAGATGCCGGACGGAAAGCTCCGCGCCTTCACCAACGGTGCGCCCGGCCCGTTGTTAAAACTCTGCACCAGAGTTTACACTGCGACTGGTATTCGCCCGCTGACAGAGACGGATCGAGCGCACATTTTGGCGCAAACTTCCGCGATGGCGAAACAAGCTCTGCGCGTGCTCGGCTCGGCATATCGCGATTTGGAAAATACTTCGACCGCTGACCTCACTGCGGGCGAGGTGGAGCATGATCTCGTGTTCGTCGGCCTGTCGGGCATGTATGACCCGCCGCGACCCGAGGCCAAAGTTGCCGTTGCAAAGTGTCTCGCCGCTGGCATTCGCGTGGTGATGATCACTGGCGATCATCCTGATACTGCGACAGCAATTGCGCGGGAGCTTGGCATTGCGTCCGTTCATGACGCAGCGGTCACGGGTGTTGAGTTGGAAAAACTGTCCGACGCTGAACTCCGCCAGCGCGTCCCTAAGATTGGCGTCTATGCTCGTGTTACCGCCGAGCATAAACTGCGCATCATTCATGCTTGGAAAGCAAACGATGCGGTGGTGGCAATGACCGGCGACGGCGTGAATGACGCACCCGCCATCAAAGGCGCTGACATCGGCATCGCCATGGGCAAATCGGGAACGGAAGTAACCAAGCAAGCGGCGGACATGATCATAACCGACGACAACTTCGCCACGATTGTTGCTGCCGTGGAAGAGGGCCGGGGCATTTACGATAACATCCGCAAGACGCTGCAATATTTGTTGGCAGGCAATGTTGGGGAACTTCTGCTCATGACCATTTGCGTGGTCATCGGTCTGCCAACCCCACTGCTGCCGATTCACCTGCTCTGGATCAATCTAGTCACCGATGGTCTCCCCGCACTTTGCCTCGCCACCGACCCCATTGACGCCGACGTGATGAAGCGTCAACCGCGCCGCCGCACCGAGCGTATTACCAACCCCAGCTTTGTCCGCACAATGTTCCTCACTGGTTTCCTCACGGCGGGCGTGGCGTTCGCTGTTTATTTCTATATGCTGAAAACGGGAACGACGGAAACAGCCCGCGCTTCCGCCTTTGCGGTGCTGGTCTTTGCCGAACTCTTGCGCGCCTTTGGTGCTCGCAGCGAAACCAAGTCCGTCTGGCGCATCTCCCTGTTCACGAACGTCAACCTCGTCATCGTAGTGGCGCTAGCGATAGGCCTTCAGTTGTTGAGCCAGCACAGCGCAACCGTGGGCCGCATACTCCAGACGTCATATATGCCATTCGCTGATTGCCTTTGGCTGCTTGCGCTGGGTGCGATCCCACTGTTGGTGCTGGAGCTGGTGAAGGTGGTGCGAAGTGGAATGCATCAGAAATAGCCTATTGCACCCTTCAACGGCCACACCGGCTTCACGGTAGGGTTACACCCCATAGTGCCAGCAATGTCATCCAAGCCATTCTCATGGTGGGAAGCGGAACACGTTTCCGAATAAAAAGTCCGCCATCACAACGAATTTCCAGCCATGAAACACAATCATAACCAGGACAACGCTCGGAGCGTCGTGCCCCAACCCGTGCCTGTCCGCTTTGAATATGCTGATCCGAAGGCCACCACCGTGTGCATCGCCGGATCTTTCAATCACTGGCAACCCGAAGCCAAAACTCTGCATTCCTCTGGAGTCGGTAACTGGTGGAAGGAAACAGCCTTGGTGCCTGGCACCTATGAATACTGCCTGGTTGTGGATGGACAGTGGATGCCCGACCCACAAGCGCGAGAATCCGTGCCCAACCCGTATGGTGGGAGAAACTCGATTCTGGTGGTGGCGAGTTCGCCGGAAGCGGCTCATCTCGCTGACGCAGAAAATTTGCCAATGAAAAACACGAATGTTTGAAACGACAGAAAATATGAACAAGCAAGCACAAGCAATTCGGGACGACTTGAGCCAATTGGCGAAAGATGCACACGCGTTTATGACCGCTACTGCCGATGTGGCTGGCGAAAAAGTTGGCGAAGCCCGCAAGCGCCTTGCTGCCGCGCTCGAACGCAGCAAGGAAATCTGTGCCAATGCTCGCGAGAAGACGATGGAAGGTGCAAAGCTGGCCGACAAAGCCGTGCATGAGCATCCCTATCAAGCCATCGCCATTGGCGTTGGAGCCGGTGCGATCCTTGGCTTTCTGGTCGCAAACCGCTGCTCCCGGAAATGCAGCTAATTTCGAACTATTGGTAATTCTGCTGCCTTCCGACGAATCAGATATCTAGAGTCTGGCTGACGCTCAGCTCGCAACATCATGCCCAGGACGGAAGTTGATTTGTAAAATCAACCGGCAGGGTTACACCCCATAGCGATGAGGTGCCGCGCCCCCGCAGTATGAGGTTGGCACAAGTTCCACTCTGCGATGACCACCAAGACAGAAGGCTCTGTCCGCCACCCGCCTCTGCGAACCGCCGCTTATGGAAACCAACGTCGAAAATCCCCGCGCCAGTGGCCCGGCGAAGGCGGCAG
>JADLHS010000229.1 GCA_020848635.1 Limisphaerales bacterium | reverse complement strand
TTCATTTTCCATTTGCGACCGGTTAAAGTAAAACTCGATTGTGTCTGCGGCTCAATTCGCTGCTTCGCAAGCTGGCAAAGCCGACCACGAAAACAACACCATCATGAAATCCGCATCTGGAATCCGCGCCACCACACTGCATCAACTTCGGACGGGCATGTTCGCAATGGCCCTCCTCTTCATGGCCGGCGCCGCCATCGCGGCCGAAATTGCCTACCCACTCGAAGTTCTCCCGCCCGAACATCGGCGGATGACGGATCCCCAAACCGGCGCCGAGTTACTCTTCCTCACCACGGCTCCGGAGAGCGACGCCAACCTGTATTTCCACGAGTATTCCTGGCTGGCTGACGAGTCCGTCATCCTTTTCAATTCGTCCCGCAAGAACGGCGGCCTCATGGGCTACGTCACTGCCACCGGTGAACTGATCCGCCTCACCACCCCGCAAGGCGGTTTGGGGGGAGCCACCGCCGCGGCCAAAGGAAACGCCTTTTTCGCCGTGCGCGGGCGCTCCATTGTGGAAATCAAGCTCACCATCGTCCCATCCAGCGATCCCACCACACAGCCGTCCAAAGTGACCGCCACGGAGCGGGTGCTTTGCACAATGACTGACGGCGGTCCATCCACGTCCCTCAATCCGAGTTGCGATGGAAAATATGTCGCGCTCGGTGTCAGCGGTTTTGCCGACACAAATCGCGGCCCGGCCATCTGCAAGATCAACGTCAAAACCGGCAAGATCAGTGACGTCTGCCGCCTGCCGCAGCAGCCGAGTTTTGGCGGACATGTGCAGTGGAGCCGCACCAATCCCAACTTGATCAGCTTTGCCGGCGGCCGGGGTCCCACCGGCGATGTCGCCGGTAAGAGGCATACTTCCACGGGCCCGGAGGATTACGCCGGTCGCGGTCAACGGCTGTGGGTGGTGGACATCAGGGATTGTATTCCACGGAACGTTTACGTGGCCGAGGAAGGCGAACTCGTCACGCATGAATCCTGGTGGGTTAACGACCAACTGCTGTTCTGCGGCGGCAAAGGGCAAAAACCCATTGAACTCTCCCATGTCAAAGCGCTGAACATTTACTCGGGTGAGGTTCGCATCGCCGGGGCTGGCGCCGGCTGGCCGGAAGCCACCGCCGAAGGAGCCGCGCATTTGAATTGGTGGCATGTGGCTGGCAGTGGAAACGGACGCTGGATCGCCGCCGATAACTGGCATGGCGAAATCATGCTCTTCGAGGGCAAGACTACGCGTCCCCACCTGCTCACCGCCCGACATCGCACTTACGGTAAAGGCGATCACCCGCACATGGGCTGGGACCGCAAAGGCGAGAAAGTTGTCTTTGCCTCAAGCATGCTTGGTGATGTCAACGTCTGCGTCGCGACGATTCCACAGGCATGGCAGGAGGCTGTCTCGGCAAATGACGATGGCCTGCGAACGAAGCGCAAATAGGGTTGCCTCCTGGCTGGAAACCGACACATGCGGTTGAATTTTGCCGTTACGGCCTTGAATTTGTTTACCCCGCATATCGGCATCGCCGCTGAGAAGAATCATTTTGAGGTATTGCCAGGGCTCCCCCTGATGGCGTGCGCGACGACTAAACTTAATGAAGCGTTTATGCTGGTGGCGCGGACAATCACGGTCAAACCACAGAAACTCCGCGTTTGTTTTTTCGCGCCCCCTTTAGCGAACAGGCCCTTTGATACCGACAAGCTTAGAACTCTCATGAAACGCTTAACTCATTTCTCACGCTTTACCTTTCCGCTCGCGGGCTGCTGCTGGCTCGCCTTGGGCTTTACGGTGGCTGGTAACGCGACCGAGCAACCGCCGCTTGGCCCCAGCGGCACGAAAGCGACGTATGTAAGCGAATCAGCAGCCCCTTTGCGCGACACAGTGGTGAAACGCCTGGTGATGAGTCTCGGCCCAGTGGAAACCCGTGTTGCCGGATCGTTTCAATGGCTGGAACTCGACGCCACCAAAGCCACCGGCGAACGCTTTCGAGTCTGGCTGCTGGCCAACGCGTATCCGCAACGGACGCTCCCCCTGGTGGCCACGAATCTCGTGCGCTACGTTCTGCAGGAAGGCGACGCCCAACCAAGGGAGTTTGTCCACCGGGTCACTGGCGCTCCCGTTTTGCCGACGACCGGCGCATGGGAATTTCTCTGGCCGCGACCGGAAGCGGGTGAATTTCGCGATGGAATTGCAGCACCGCGCATCGTTTGGTTGGGTCATACTTACAAACTGGAGTCCACGGATCGCAGCGTGAACGCCGCCGTTCCACCCGAGCCCCACCGGATTGAGTTGTTGCCCGATGTCCTGGTCGGCGTCCCGAGCAACACTCGCACCCGCGACGATCGTCGCCGTTACGACGGTTCGGATTACGAATTGGTCCGGCTCACCCGCGACGACTACGCCCAAATGATCCGCGCCGGGATGAACTGCTTCCGCGCGGACGCCGAGCAGGCAGGCTGGATCGCGGATGAACCAGTGTTTGTTTGGGGGATCGGCGGCAAGGACGTGCGCTATCCGGAGGTTCTGTTCCGCAGCACCTGGCTGGGGCCGACCGTCTTCCTGGACGAACCGGCGGTCCACACCCGGGATCAAATTGTCCGCCCCCGACTGGCCAAAACGCCGGAGTTGCGCAAAACCATCACCCCGCAAGTCATGCTCGGCGAGTTCACGAACCTTTTTCACGAAACAATTGCGCAGGGGGCGCCGTGGGCGTTGATCAACGGGCTGCGGGCCCGATCCGACGTGGACCTTGGCACTTTGACCTTTCCCCAGCGCAACCTCTACGCTTGGGAAACGATGGTGGCCTCGGCGGCCTGGCAGTTGACGGCGGAGCCGAACGGCGGGCCGGCCGCCATCGTCTTCGAACCTCCGGGCCGCGTGGGCGCCCGCCGCACCCTGCCGGAAATGAACATGGCTTACGGTTGCCAGATTCCCGTGGACAATCCGACCTTTCTGGCAGACCTGATCTTCGGTTTCCTGCGCGGCGCCGCGCGGTTGACGGACAAGAACTGGGGCGTGAGCATCTACGGGGGTGTGGATCAAGCTGACGCGCCCCTGCTGCTGACCCACGCGTATGATCTGGGCGCAAAATACTTTTTCTTCTGGGATAACTACCAACAAGCGTGCGTTCCGTTCGGCGAATGCCTGGCACTGGCCCGAAACTTACAGGCCCAGGTGGCAAGCCATCCAGCCCGCGATACCCGCAGGCTCAAGCGCGCGGCGGAAGTGGCCATCCTCTTGCCGCCGGGTTACGACCTGGGCCATGTCCACATGGGACGCGGCAATCTTTGGGGCCTGGGTGAGTTGAACCTTGAGCGGACAAACCGCTTTGGCATTTCCTATCGCACCGTCATGGGTAACTTTTTCACGGAGATCGAACGCTGCCTGCGTCTCGGCGTCCCGTTCGATCTCCTGTGGGACTTGCATGGACTGAAGCTGGACGATTACCGCGAAGTGGTGCGCGTGCGGGAGGACGGGCACGTCGAAGTCATCGCCGATGGAAATCGGAGCGAGCAATCCGGGCCTCGGACTCCGACCCGTCCACCTGGTGCCGCGCCAGGACTGGCAGTCGAACTGGCCGATAATGGGGAACAAGGTCCGCGCACCATCACCGCACGGTCGCGGGTCACGGAGCAGGCGGTGCCGGTTTACTACACGACTGGGACGGATGATCACGGGATCTATCACAACGCCCGCGTGCTGTGGGAACTGTATGGGCCCGGGGAGGCGGACTATCGAGCATTGCTCCCGATTGGAGCAAATCCCCGAACCACCTTCGAACACCAGAACGCGGTGGTCGAACTGCAATTCCGTGTCGAACAAACTGGCCG
>JADLHS010000228.1 GCA_020848635.1 Limisphaerales bacterium | reverse complement strand
GCCTTGCCGTCCAGTGCCGCGGCACCATTTTCGCGAACCGAGTTTTGCCTTGTCAGCCGCAGTGACTTGCGAACAATGCCGCGCATGAATTCCTCTCCGCGCCGCACGCTTCGCTCGTTGGTCTTCCTGGCGCTCGCCGTCGGTCGCGTTGCGGCCACGGTGGAGCCCAGCCCGGACACCAACGCCGTCTGGCTGGCCGAACATTACACGAAATATGAGCATCGCATTCCGATGCGCGACGGCGTGCGGCTGTTCACCCGGGTCTATGTACCTAAGGACGATTCGCAAACCTGGCCGATCCTGCTCACCCGCACGCCCTATGCCTTGAAGCCCTATGGCGCGGACAACTACAACGATCCCAACGGTAGCTTCGCGATGCTGGCCCGGGACAAGTTCATCCTGGTTACCCAGGACGTGCG
This sequence comes from Limisphaerales bacterium, assembly GCA_020848635.1. Taxonomy (GTDB): domain Bacteria; phylum Verrucomicrobiota; class Verrucomicrobiia; order Limisphaerales; family JADLHS01; genus JADLHS01. The sequence goes on along the minus strand of JADLHS010000228.1, from coordinate 2,694 downwards.
CGGACGCTACGCCTCGGAAGGAACCTATGTTCATGTGCGGCCTTTCAATCCGGGCAAGGGGCCGAGGGACACGGACGAAAGCACCGATGCGTGGGACACCATTGACTGGCTCGTGAAAAACGTCCCAAACAACAACGGCAAGGTCGGCATGTTCGGCATCTCCTATCCCGGTTTTTACACTTCGATGGGGATGATTGACACCCATCCCGCGCTCAAGGCCGCCTCGCCCCAGGCGCCCATTGCCGACTGGTTCATGGGCGACGATCTCCATCACAACGGCGCCTTCTTCCTCTCGCAAAACTTCGGCTTCATCTACTCGTTCGAGCGAAAATCCGACGACCCGTTGCACGATGGGGGTCGCAGTTTTGTCTTTAACAATCCCGACGGCTACGACTTCTTTCTGCGCATGGGGCCGCTGGCCAATTCGGATACGGCGCTCTTGAAGCGCGCGCTCCCGGCGTGGACCGAGTTTCTCGCGCACCCGAACTACGACGCTTTCTGGCAGGCGCGCAACATCCGGCCCCACCTGAAGAACATCCACTGCGCGGTCATGACCGTGGGCGGCTGGTTCGATGGTGAGGATCTGTTTGGCGCGCTGGAGACGTATCGTTGGGCGGAACGGCAGAATCCCGGCATCACGAACCTGCTGGTGATGGGCCCGTGGGCGCATGGGGATTGGGGACGGAAGGATGGCGACAAACTCGGGAACCTCAAGTTTCATGCAAAGACGGCCGCATTTTATCGCGAGCACATCGAACTCCCATTCTTCCGGCAATTCCTGAAGGGCGACACCAATAATCCGCTACCGGAAGCCATCGTGTTCATGACCGGTCTGAACCAGTGGCGTCGTTTTGACGCGTGGCCGCCGCGTACCGTGCGCGACCAGACGCTGTTTTTCCATCCCAGCGGCAACCTCGCGTTTGCGCCGCCGACGGACGGGGCAGCCCCGTTCGACGAATACGTGAGCGATCCGGCCAAGCCCGTGCCGTTCACGCTCGAGGTGACGACCGGTTATCCGCGCGGTTATCCAGTGCATGACCAGCGGTTCGCTGCTTCGCGGCCCGATGTGCTGGTTTACGAAACGGAACCCCTGGAGGAAGACCTCACGTTCGCCGGCCCGCTCCACGTCAAACTCTACGTCACCACCACCGGCACCGACGCGGATTGGGTGGTGAAGTTGATGGATGTTTACGACGCCGACTTCCCGAATCCGGATCCGAATCCCGCTTATGTCGTCATGGGCGGTTATCAGCAATTGGTCCGCGGCGACGTCATGCGCTCGCGGTTTCGGAACAGCTTTGAAACACCCGAGGCGCTGGTGCCCGGTCAAGTCACCAAGATCGAGTTCACGATGCCCGATGTCTGCCACACGTTTCGCCGCGGTCACCGCGTGATGGTCCATGTGCAAAGCTCGTGGTTTCCGCTGGTGGACCGCAACCCGCAAACCTTCGTGAACATTGCCACGGCGACCCCGGAAGATTTCCGCAAGGCCACACAGCGTGTTTATCACACCCGCACGGCCGCGTCGGCGCTGACGGTGTCCGTGCTGCCTGCCGCCCGCCCGTGAATCGTCTGCTCGCGGTCCCGGTATTCGCAGCGGTGCGGGCAGGCGGCCCGCCGCGAACTGTCCTCACCGCAGACGCGCATCGCGAATGAACTCCGCCCGTTGATCCAGCATGAGCCGGTTGCGGCCTCCACGGTGAACGGCGAGCCCCTTGAGTTCCGCGGCCACCGTCGGTGCGGTTTTCGGGAAATACGGATCCACCGCAAACTCGACATCCCCCAAGGATTCCGGCCGACCCACCGTGGGATTGTTTGCCGCCTGCAAATCGTGCAACGCCTGCTCCGGGGTCTTGAGCCAGAAATTATCGAGCGGCACAGGATCATCCGCGCGGTCGAAGCGCCAGAGCCAGTAACCAACGGCGGAGGTGGGTTCGTTCGTGCGGGCAAATTGGACGCACTGAGGCAGATTGCGCAGTGGCGCCGAGATGGCAAGCTCCGGACAAAGCCAGACCGGTGAAGCCCCGAGCTGATTGCTCAGCGTGAGTGCCGCCCAACCGGCGCGCGGATCGGACGGCGGCCAGTCGGTCCACGGCCGGTAGCCGAGCGCCATCTTCAACGCACGCCGATCCGGAAAGCGGTCGGCCGCGTCAGGGAGATAGAGCGCAAACCCGAGGCCGATCTGACGGAGGTTGGAGAGACAGGCGGTTTGTCGCCCCTTCGATTTCGCCCGTGCCAGCGCCGGCAACAGCAATGCCGCCAGGATCGCGATGACCGCGACGACCACGAGCAGTTCCACCAGGGTGAAACCGCGCCCGGCGGGCCGGTCGGCGTTCATCGCTTGACCGGCGGCAACGCGAATGCCACATACGCATCGCCAAACGATGTTCCCAGCTTGCTGCCCGTCGCGGCAATGACGATGAACTGGCGGCCGTCAACCTGATACGTCGCTGGCGGCGCGTTGCCGACCCAGGGCAGATCGGCGGACCAAAGTTCGGCGCCTGTGTCCTTGTCGAACGCGCGGATCTTGCGATCGGTGGTGCCGGCGCAGAACACCAGGCCGCCCCCCGTCACGATGGCACCCCCGTAATTCTCCGTGCCCGTCTTCGGCACGCCGTCCCGCGTGAGTTCGGGATGTTCGCCCAGCGGCACTTTCCACAGCAGCTTGCCCGTGTTGAGATCCAGGCAATTGAG
>JADLHS010000227.1 GCA_020848635.1 Limisphaerales bacterium | reverse complement strand
GAAATCAGGCGGGCCAAGCGCGAGGGGGTGAAAGTGCTGAAGGTGATTCATGGTTACGGATCATCCGGCAAGGGCGGAGTGCTCGGCGTCGGCCTGCGCAAATCGTTTCGGCTGCGGAAAAAGGAGGGCGTCATCAAAGACTTCATCGCCGGTGAGACGTTCACGATTTTTAATCCGACGGTGCTGGCCATGCTGGAGGCCATTCCGGAGTTGCGTGGCGATCCTGATTTGAGTGCCACCAATGAAGGGGTCACCATCCTCTGGTTGAAGTGAACATGCGGCGACACCCTGGGCATAATCGGAGGGAGTTTCTGGCGACTGCCGCTCCAGCGGTCGTCGGGGTGGCCATCGCTGGCTGGGCCTCTTCCCTCCGAGCCGCACCCGGTCAGGACGCCGTCGTCCTAGGCGGACTCACGATCATCGACACGCACACGCACTTCTACGATCCCAGCCGCCCGGAAGGCGTGCCGTGGCCGCCGCGCGACCAGCAGCGGCTTTACCGTACGGTGCTGCCCAAGGACTACCGCGCGCTGCCGGTTCCTCGGCCCGTGAGTGGCACGGTGGTCGTGGAAGCCAGTCCGTGGATCGAGGACAACCAGTGGGTGCTTGAGCTTGCAACTCATCAGGTGTTCATCGTGGGGTTGGTGGGCAACTTGCCGGTCGGCACCAGGCTGTTTGCGGGGCAACTGAAACGGTTCGCGGCCAACCGGGTCTTTCGTGGCATCCGCATACGCGACCGGAAACTGGAAGGCACGTTGGATGAACCGGCGTTCGTCCGCGATCTGAAACTGCTGGTTGACCATGACCTGTCGCTGGATTTGGTGGGCGGTCGGGAAATTCTCGCCTTTGCGGATCGGCTGGCAAAGACCCTTCCGGCCCTCCGGATCGTGATTGACCATCTGGCAGGCGTCCGCGTGGACGGCCGAGCGCCACCGGCGGAGTGGCTGGAGGACATGCGGGCGTTACGGCCGAGGCCGAACGTGTATTTCAAGGTGTCGGGTCTGGTTGAGGGCACCGGCCGGAGCGACGGCACCGCCCCGCGTGATGTGGAGTTCTACCGTCCGGTCTTGGATGCGATGCGGCAGATGTTCGGCCCGGAGCGACTGATCTATGCGAGCAACTGGCCGGTGAGCGAACTCTTCGCCTCCCTGGCCAGCGTACAGGGCATTGTCTCGGATTACTTCCGCAGTTACGGACGCCGGGCGGAGGAACAGGTCTTTTCCTTGACCGGCAAAGCCGCCTACCGCTGGGTACAACGCGACGCCGCCCAGCAATGAAGCGCCGGACGCTCAAACCGCTTCGCCCGAAGCCGCCGCTTGACCATCACAATGTTTACGTGGTTCTGCTCGATCCTTCCGTCGGCAGGTTGCGGAAGGTGCGAGCGGATAATCCAAACCGTGACCCCAAGCAGGCCAGCGTGTACGTCGGCATGACGGGGCTGACGCCAGCAGAACGTTTGGCCAATCACAAGGCGGGCGTCAAGGCGGCGTGGGTTGTTCGTCGGTACGGCCTCCGCCTGTGGCCTGAACTTTACGCCCACTTGAACCCGATGCCGTATGCGGCGGCGGCAAAGATGGAAGTAGATTTGGCGGAGGATTTGCGCCGCGCCGGGTACACGGTCACGGGCGGGCATTGAGATAACCCGTTCGAGGGTTCCGTTACCGCTGTGTTACGAGCGTACCTTCGTCAGGGTGGCGGCGGAGGACACGTTTCTGCCCTACCAGAACTTCATTGGACTTCAGGTGAAATAGCGCTTGAGCTGCGCGTGGGGGACGCCCCGCCCTTGACTGCCCCCGCCAACCGTTTGATGCTGCCGCCAGAAAGACCCACGCAAAATGAGCAAACTGATTCTAATCATTCTGGCGATTCTCCTCCCGCCGCTGGGAGTGGGTCGCGCTGGATGACGGATCCGCTTGGAATCCCGGCGGCCGCGTGGTTCATGGGGCGAACCCGGTCGCGCTGACGCCGCTTGGTAAGCGGTCGTTTACGGCGCTTCTTGGAGCAGCGCATCGAGGTTGAGCGAGTGCGTGAACATCGCCAGACCCCCTTCGGCACTGCGCGGCCATTGCTCCTTGGGCTTGTCCCAATAGAGCTCCACGCCGTTTTGGTCGGGGTCGCGGAGATAGATTGCTTCACTGACGCCATGGTCCGCCGCCCCGTCGAGCGGAACCTTGGCTTGCCGTAACCGCCGTAGCGCGTCAGCCAGTTCCGCCCGTGTCGGATAGAGGATGGCGACATGGTAGAGGCCGGTTGCATGCGGCGGAGGCGGTTGGCCACCTGCGCTTTCCCATGTGTTCAGACCCAGGTGGTGATGATACCCACCGGCCGACAAGAACGCCGCTTGCGCGCCGAACCATTGGGTGACCTCAAAGCCGAGCACGTCGCGGTAAAATGCGAGCGCACGTTCCAGATCGGCGACCTTCAGATGAACGTGACCGATCCTGACGTTGGCGTTGATGCCCGTTGGACGGGAGGCCGGCTTCATAAGTTTTCGGGTCGGGGGATCACCTCAACGGCTCAGTTTCGCAGCGATGGTGGCCACGTGTTTGCCCTGAAAACGGGCCTGGGCGAGTTCCTTGGCGCTGGGCTGCCGCGAACCGTCGGCTCCGGCGATGGTCGCGGCGCCCCACGGGGAGCCACCTTTGACCTCGGTGATGTCGGCCAGCTCCGGGCAGGCGTAGGGCAATCCGACATACAGCATGCCGTGGTGCATCAGCGTGGTGACAAAGCTGATGATCGTGCTTTCGTTGCCGCCGCCGGTGCCCGTGCTCGCGAAAACACTGCCAACCTTGCCGACCAACCCGCCCTTGACCCAGAGCCCGCCGGTTTGATCGAGGAAATTGCGCATCTGCGCCGCCATGTTACCAAAGCGGGTGGGCGTGCCGAAGATAATGGCGTCGTAGTCCCCCAGTTCCTGGGGGAGGCAACCGGGGCGGCCTGGTCGAGCTTTGCGCCATATTGCTTGGCCACCTCGGACGGCATGGTTTCAGGCACGCGCTTCAGGCTGACTTCGACGCCCGCAACGGAGCGTGCGCCTTCGACAATGGCGTTGGCCAAAGTTTCAACGTGGCCATAAGTGGAGTAATAGAGAACAAGGAGTTTGGGCATAAGGTATTTGCTTCTTAATGTGTTGTTTGAACTCGGTTCGGCTCGCTTTAGTTTACTGGGTGGCCGTGAGCGTGAACGTACCGGTTTCATCGGTGCGGTTTAGTTCGGTCGCGGTCGCCTTCATGCAAACAGAATAGTCGCCATTTAGGATTCCCACCAATACCGAGTTGTTAGCCTGAGCCTGCCTTTTGGGCATGGTGACCGCTGGCGGGGGAGATCGCGAGATCGAGCAGAACCCACTACTTGTCCGACTTCGACGTGCCGCCGAGGATCATCTTGCAGCCCTGGTGTCGGATGACTTCGATGATGAGTGGTGGTGCGACTGGTGGGTGGTGCCGCGCCCAAATTCACCGCCGGGTCAATCTGTTCGGATGGTGAGAAGTTTTTGATCTCCACGGTCACGCAACTGGGTTGGTAATTTCTCGCGTAATGCCACCTTGACGATTCCGCCCCTGGCGGTCACAAATCGCCGCATGGGATTGGATGGTGTTGAGCTTGTGATGGCGATTGAGGATGACTTCGATATTTGCATCAAAGATTCCGAAGCTGGCAAACTGCTTACGCCTCGCCGCTTGATTGACTTTGTCCTCAGCAAAGTCACCTCCACCACTGCAACGGTTTGCCTCACCCAGCGTGCCTTCAATCTCCTCCGCAAATCGTTGGTGCGACAGGGGGGCTGGAAACGTTCCGCCATCATTCCCGCCACACCGCTGGGCGCGCTGATCCCACGTCACCAACGGCGAGCGCTGCTGGCATCCGTGATGACAGAATTGGGCATCAACCGACCGCCGGCCTTATGCGCCCCAATTGGCTCAAGGCCCTCTTGCTGGGGGGCTCGGTGCTGGCGGGATTGGCCGCTGCGATTGCCAGCATCCATGCCTTCAATACTTTGGGGCTTTGGGGTTTCATGGGCGTTGCCATTCTTGCCGGTGTTATTGGCATCAGATTGACCAAGCCAATGTGCACCGAGTTTCCCCGGCAGTTGCAAACCATCGGCGACCTCTCGCGCTGGGTGATGACCCACAAGAGTGATCTCGCCAATGCAGTTACCTCCGGCTGGACGCGTGATCAGGTTGTGGCCCGCGTGCGGGAAATCATCGTGGAACAACTCGGCTGTAAACCCGATTTTAGCGAAGACGCCCACTTCGTCGAAGACCTCGGCTTGGACTAATGCAAAGCCCTCCGCGCCGCCGCGCCTCTGCGGTTTGCTTGGCCGTGCGCTTCGCCCTTCGTGTTGATTCGTGTCCCTTCCTGGTTAACTCCTCAACCACACGATCCGTCGCAATTTTCGGTCGCGCCTCGCGCTCGGCCCCGACACCGGTTGGGAGTCGGTTGAAATTTTGGAATCGCATCCGAACGCGATCAGCCCCGCCTTACCCCGGTTTTTGGCACTTTCGTGCTTGGGGTAGCAAACCAGCCGTGTAAACGCTTGCCGGCCGTATCAAGGATGCAGTGCAGCTAGTGGCACCGCCGCCGGTGCAGGAGACTCAGAACAGGGAAATTGACCCAAAGTCCGTCCTCCCGAACTGGGGCTGATTTGAGGCGGATCTCGTCGCGACTGTAGGCCGGTCAAAAGAGTGCGTCAACTGCCCTCCGGCGGCGCGGACGCAGCGGATGCGCTGCGGTATTTGTGGCGATAAGTCAGCTGCGGGGTGTGTGATGTGATGAAAGATTCCGTACGGCGTGACTCGACCTGGACTCTGCGTGGCGGGGCGGAAGCGCGTCCTTCTCACATGAGTGCGACGTGGCTGCCAATGACCACCAAGCCATAAACAAATCCGCCCACGGCGAGGACAACCGCCGTGAGGCCGCGAAGCGCAAAGCCAACCGCGCGGCGGGAGGTCATGGGAACGATCGGGGCATCGCGCAAGCCCCACACGTAACAAGCCATGGGCACCATCAGCGCAAGTATCACGAAGGGATAGGAGGTCGCAGATCCCCGGGAATTGGGAGCGGCGGCGAAGAGCAGCATCGCCTGCACGCAAGGCGTCAAAACCAGACACAACCAATGGTCGGAGCGCATATTATGGGTTGATGATTTATTTCGAAAAAGCCAGGCCTTGCTGGTCGGGTGTCGTCGGAAGCTGATTCACAGCGCGACTCTAGGCCGGTCATTCGAGTGCGTCAACCGCACTGTGGCGGGGTGCACTTCCGTATCGACGGCGCTACCGCCGGGTCCGGCACTCTGGCCAATGGAGTGGCCACTTTCACCACAAGCGGCTTATTGCTTGGCGCCCACACCGTAGTCGCCGAATACGCCGGCGATCTGAACTTCGTCGGCAGCACGAATTCTCTGGCGGAAAATCAGGTAGTTAATACGCCCCCGGTCGCGGGCGATGACACTATTGAGCGAACTGCGACCATGAGCGTGATAGTTAGCCTTTCGACGTTGCTAGCAAATGACCGCGACGCCGACAGCGACACGTTCGACTTTACGGTCAGTTCGAACAGCGTCAACGGCGCTACGATCATGGTGAGCGGCGGATGGGTATTCTATACTCCGGCGGTCGGATTCACGAACGCGGATTCGATCACCTACACGATTGCGGACGGTCGCGGCGGCAGGGCCGTGGCAACCGTCACGGTCGCCATCGCTGCGGACAACGCCCCAAGTCAAAACCTGGTCATCACGGCCCTGGGCAACAATACCTTCCGTATTGACGGAAGCGGCATCCCGGGACGCACATATCGCCTGCAATTCTCGGACTTGACGAATCCGTTCGACTGGCAGGACATTGCCGCCGGCAGCCTCACGGCCGACAGCTTCGGCAAGTTCGAATACACTGACACTACGGAAGCAACCATGCGGTTCTACCGCTCGGTTAATCCCTAACCGCGGATAGACCATCAGCAAACGCGGGGTTTCGTCGGGCTGCAAGGCCGGCGAAGCCCCGCAACGCTGAAGAGCCGGCACTTGGAGGTGTAAATCCGCTCCGGTCACAGTCCTTGTAGACGAGCGCGATGACGAATGAAGGCGTTCCAGCGCGAGGCAGTTCGGTGGATTTGCCCCGTGCACGTTCAGCGTCCGGCCGCCGGATTACTTCTGCAACGCTCCAAAAACTTGCTGGAGCGTCGCGGTTGTGCGCGCGATGGGATTTTGCCGTATCTGCTGTTCTTCCGCCGCGACCATTTGGAAAAGTCCGTCCAAGGCTTTGGTGGTGACATAGGCATCGATATCCAAGGAATCCTTGCCCAGCAAAGTCCCGCTTAACGCGCTGCCGAAGCTCCCCAAGCCCTGAATGACATTCCCTTTGGCCATCAGAGTCTTGTAGGCCGCCGTGACCCCGGTCTGCTCCGTGGCCTTTTGAACGATGGGGTAGAACTTGGAATACAGGTTGGTCTGCGTGGCTTTCCGAAAATAGGCCGTGGCGGCATCATTTGCACCGCTCAGAATCGCCGTTGCGTCTTCGATGGTCATTTGTTTGAGCGCAGCCGTAAAGACTCCACCGGCTGCTGGCACAGCTTGCTCGGCGGCGCGGTTCATGGTGGTGACAAAGTCATCCGCCAACTTGTCCTGCTTCATCGCCCGCAGCGTCGTCTCCACTTTTTGCATTTGCTCGGGCATGGGGATTTTGACATTTAGATTCGTTAGAAATCCACCGTCATGGCCCAATCTGGCAATCGCTTGTTGCAACCCTTTTGCCAAAGCCGCCTCCAAGCCTTGAACCATCTGAGCCTGCGAAAGATCCGCCAAAGTGGTCGGGGATTGGCTCACTGCGCCCGGGAGGTTCTCAGTTGCTGCGTTGGTGGCACTCACCATTTTGGGAATGGCCTCGTTTGCCGGAGGCGCCGCCGCAACCGGTGTCGTTTTGGCCGAATCAGTTGCCTGCGCCACCACTTTTTCTGCCGGCCGCGGCTCTATTGTGACCCCGCTGGTCGGCTGGTCGGCTTCTTTCGTCGAAGGCGTGGTATTCTCGGTTTTGCCGCACCCGGCAGCTAGCGCCAGCAAGCCACCCACTGCTAGATATATCGGGATTTTGTTCTTCATTTGTCTTTTCTGTTCGTCGACTGCCCGAAAGCGGACAACCTCAAGCCTGTCGTTGTATTGCTTAGCAAGCCGACAAATTTAAACCCTAAGCATCCCAACGATTACGCGCCATGGGGTGTTACCCTACCAAGCCTGCTTGCCAGTTTGGTGTCACCCCGGCTAAGGCGGGGCGATTGGTGGTCAACCGCTCGACGAGCGGTCGCGGATCGAGAAGCAGGAAAGTTTGTGATGCCGGCACGAGCCAATTTGACGCCAATGACCCGGCCAACGGAATTCCAACGGTTAGAATCCGACCCCTTACCGTCTGTGCACCCTAACCTAACGCCGTTAAAAGTGGGAGGGGGATTTGCCGCAGGGAAGTGATCTCGCGGTAATTTAGATTGGGCGTGAAGACAAAACTAAGGATCAATGAGACCGTGCGCATCCCACCGACCGTCCAGTCAAGCCAAGGCCGCCCGGCCTGCAGGTAAAGCCGTGCGAAGGCGACCAGGGAGCGGGCAACCGCCCAAGCCGGCACATGGTCCCAGCGAAGCGCCATCCCGAATTCCCGGGGCGTCGCCGTCCGCATCATGGCCCGCAAACTTTGTCCCAATCTGATCTTGGTGCTGGGCCTCTACGATCCCTACTAGGGTTTTTCCAACGGGATGGGAGGCCCACGCCATATTATTGCAACGGGCGAACATCAGGTTGGATGCACGCGCCAGCTTGGCGTCGAAGAGGCAAACGGAGTGGGACACCCAGTCGGCGCGAGGATTGCGATTTGCGCCGACCTCCTCCATCCTGCGTTGGAACTATGAAGACCTACGAATACTCCAAACTCGGTCTGGAAAACCTCACGCTCGTCGAGCGCTCGGTGCCGCGTCCGGCAGCGAGCGAAGTGGTGGTAAGATTTCATGCGGCCTCGCTGAATTATCGGGAGCTATTGTTCGCCTGGGGACTCTACAATCCCAATCCGCGCCTGCCCGCTGTTCCCGGCTCGGATGGCGCGGGCGAGGTTACCGCCATCGGGGGAGGCGTCACCCGCTGGAAAGTCGGCGACCGGGTATGTCCGATCTTCATGCAAGGGTGGCTCGAAGGCCCGCTCACTCCGGCCAAACAGGGAACCTCCTTGGGGGGTGGAGGAGATTTCGATGGTACCTTGCGCGAGTACGGCGCCTTCCATGAGGACGGATTGGTGCGGATCCCGGATCATCTCTCTTACGCAGAGGCCGCCACACTTCCGTGCGCGGCGGTCACGGCGTGGAATGCGCTCGTGAACGTTGGCAAGATCAAAGCAGGCGACACCATCCTGACTTTGGGTACGGGTGGCGTTTCGATCTTCGCCCTCCAAATCGCCAAGCTTCACGGTGCGCGCGTGATTGCCACTTCCAGCAGTGACGAAAAGCTGGCGCGCGTTCGTAAATTGGGCGCGGATGAAACCATCAATTACAAGACGATCCCCGAGTGGGATGCCGAAGTATTGCGCCTGACGGGTGGCGCGGGGGTTGATCACGTTGTCGAGGTCGGTGGCGCCGGAACGTTGCCGCGTTCCGCCAATGCCACGCGCGTCGGGGGCACGATTTCGGTGATCGGAGTCCTGGCACAGGGCGAGGGTTTGAATCCGCTGAAAGTTCTCATGAAGACCCTGCAGGTGCAGGGCGTCTTTGTGGGTTCCCGCCAGATGTTCGAAGCACTGACCCACGCCGTAACTGTGGCACGTTTAAAACCCGTGATTGACCGCACTTTCGCCTTCGGCCAATTGCGCGCGGCATTGGATTACATGCATAGCGGCGCCCATTGCGGCAAGATCGTGATTCGCCTTGTGGACTGAAATTGAAAACTGAGAACATTTGTCATCAGGACGTCTGGGGCCGGGTCGCCACTTTTTCCGGTGTTAGCATTGAGCGATTCGCTTCGCTTACGCCCCATCTTTGATGATGGTTACTTAAAGCGGCTTCTGGCATTTATAGCAACCCCCTTATGAAACTGAGAAAACTCGGAAGCCAAGGTTTGACGGTATCGGCGCTCGGCTTGGGCTGCATGGGAATGTCGGAATTCTACGGCGCGCGCGACGACCAGTAACCCATTTGGACCGGCTGCTGCAGCACGCCCACCCCATCGTCATCGAGGGTTCGAGCTATCGGATGAAAGACCGGGAAAACCAATGAAGCGACGCACTCCAAACTCGGGATTTTCGCACCGCCGCGGTGGGATTTTCAAACCGGCGGTTTTACGCCACTTTCGCGCCGCCGCTCACAGTAAAAGCTAGGAAATCATGATTCCGCTAAATTGCTTGCGCCACCCTCGGTTCTGATTCTTGTTTTTGAAGATTCTCCATTCGGTTGATTCCTTGACCTGCATCAAAGGTCATTGCTCCCACTCGTGCGACACTTTGCGCATGAGTGAAAAGCCTTTGATTGATCCGGCGACCGAAAAAGTCGTTTCGCTGGCGGAAGAAACCAAGTTTGCCCCCAACGGCATTGTCAGCCGCACCCTCCTGCGCACGGACACCACCCGGGTGGTGCTCTTCGGCTTCGCCGAAGGGCAGGAATTGACCGAGCACACCTCGACGCAGCAAGCAGTGATTCAAATCTTGTCCGGCGAATGCGAGTTCAGCCTCGCTGGCCAGCCGCGTCTCGTTACGGCGGGGGACCTGCTCTACATGCCGCCGAATTTGCGTCACGCCGTCAAGGCGACCAAGCCGTTTTCCATGCTCTTGACGTTGACCAAGCCGCTTGAGAAACCAGCCGTTTCAAGCCTGGTCGGGCGCAAGGATGCGCTGCAATTGGTTTGATTCCGCAACCAATGAGTGCGAACACCACAACGCTTGATGTGCGCGAAGACCTGCGCGCCGGGCGCGAGCCTTTCGCAAAGATATTGGCTGCCATCGCGGGTTTGGCGGCGCAGGAGAATTTGCTCATCATTGCCCCCTTTGAACCTGCGCCATTATTTCATGTGCTGGCCAAACAAGGCTTTGCTCATGCGTCGCAACAAACCGCCACAGGCGATTGGCAGGTGCTGTTCTCCCGCAATGCCGCGGCGGCGGCCACCACCCCGGCACCCCAGGTGATGACCAGCGATCGCGGCAGGGACGCCGCTCAATCCGGTGGGATTGTTGACCTGGATACGCGGGGGCTAGAGCCGCCGCAACCCCTGGTAACAATTCTGGAAGCCATTGCCACTCTCCCGCCGGGTGCGATGCTTCGCGCGCGAACGGATCGGCGGCCCATGCACCTTTATGCCCAACTTGAATCCCGTGGTTTTGCGGGGAAGAGCACCGGACAAGCCGATGGAGGTTTCATTACCCATATCCACCGCTGCTAATCCAGCGCCGGCGCATTCCGCCGTCTCCCCGGCGCCATCCGCCGGCAACGCTCCGGCCATCAAGTTGCCGCTGGCGTTTATGCTCACCGGGCTGATTGCCTTGACGACCGGGGCGGTCTGGATGGTGATCCGGCCTGCCATGCTCGCGACGTATCACTACAACCAATACGTCATCGCTCTGACGCATTTGTTCGTCCTGGGATGGATCTGTTCCATCGTCATGGGGGCGATGTATCAGCTCGTTCCGGTGGCGCTCGAAACCAAGCTTTACAGTGAAAAGTTGGCACGCTGGCAATTCGCATTTCACTTCGTCGGCTTTATCGGAATGGTTTGGATGTTCGGCACTTGGAACCTGAAACAGGTCGGTCACTTTGGCAGCCTGCTGACGGTCGGGGTGGGTCTATTCGTCTTCAACATCTTCCGCACGCTCTGCCGGGTGCCGAAATGGAACGTCACCGCCACCGCCGTGACCGCAGCACTGTGCTGGGTCTCGCTCACCGTCTTTGCCGGCCTTGCCATCGCCACCGGCAAATGCGTGGGGGAATCCTTCGATGGTTCGGTGCCCGCGACCAACGTCGGAGTGATCATCGGGGCTTTGCGCCCTTTGGCAGGTTTGGTCTCCCGCTTTGACGCCCTCAGCGCCATGCACGCCCATGCTCACCTTGGTGGTATCGGCTTCTTCACCATGCTCATTGTTGGGGTTTCCTACAAACTGATTCCCATGTTTACGTTGAGCGAGGTGCAGAGCCAGCGCCGGGCCGGTCTTTCGGTGGCCTTGCTCAATCTTGGGCTCGCTGGTTCGTTTGTCACGATTCTGCTGAGCAGTCCTTGGAAGCTCGCCTTTGCTCTCGTCACGATTGCGGCACTCGTCATCTATGGTTGGGAACTGCACGCCATCCTCCACGCCCGAAAGCGCCGCGCGCTGGACTGGGGCATCCGTTATTTCCTGACGGCCGTGGCCTTATTGATTCCGTTGTCGCTTGCAGCCGTCGTGCTCTCGTGGCCGGACCTGCAGACAAATCCATTGCTGGGCCAGTTGGAAAATCTTTATGGCTTCGTCGGCCTGATGGGCGTGGTCACCCTCGCCATCATCGGCATGCTCTACAAGATCATCCCGTTTCTCGTCTGGTTCGGCGTTTACAGCAAGCATATCGGTCGCGCGCAAGTCCCCGCGCTCGCCGCCATGTATTCGCCCCGCCTGCAAATGATCGGCTACTGGAGCTTCCTCGTTGCCCTAGTTGTAATCAGCGTCGGCATTCTGTGCGAAAGTGAAATGGGGGTTCGGATTGGCGCTCTCGGTTTCACAGCTTGCGTCGCCTTGCTCCTGGTTAACGTGGGCAAAATACTCATCCATGTGGCCTGTCCGCAAATCACGCCCCTGATCGCCGTCCGTTCGTTCAAACCGATTTCCGCATGAACTCTCCCGCATCACTTAACGAACCGATTGTCCTGGCCGCCCTGCGCCAGGTGATTGATCCCGAGATCAGCTGCAACGTCGTCGATCTCGGTCTGATCTACGGCACGACCATCACGGAGACCAAGGTGACGGTCCAGATGACGCTCACCACCCCTGGATGTCCCATGGGCGAAAGCATTGCTCAAGGCGTCCAGTGGGCCTTGCTCGGCATCGAGGGGGTCGAAGATGCGGCCGTGGAGCTCGTCTGGGATCCGCCGTGGAATCCCTCGATGATGAGCGCCATTGGGCGCGCGGCGGCCGAGCGGCACTGAAACTTTTCCGACAACAAACAAATACAAATAAACATGACTACCTCAACTCAACTCGGACCGAACCGCATGCTGGATGTTCGGGACATTCCCTGCTCCATCAAACACGGCTTGATCATTCAAACCTTCGTCGACCTCAAGGTGGGCGAGCACTTCATTTTGCGCAACGGCCACGATCCCGTGCCGTTGCGGTATCAGTTTGAAGCGGAATTCCCGGAATCCTTCACCTGGGAACACGTCCACAATTTGCCGGAAGATGTGGCGGTCAAGCTCACCAAGGTCAAACTGGTGGTCGGTGGACTGCCCAAAGTTGTGGCCGGATCTTGCGGCCACCATTGAGCGGAACGGATCTGAATCCGGCGCACCTAAAGCGATTGTCCCGTCTGCCCGATCCCGAGATCACCTTGGGATCGGGCTATTGCTTTGTTGATGGAAGGTGCGAGACTAATTAGTCCACTCCGGCTCCGGATCCGCGGTCGAGCGGAATCCCACGGATACTTCTTCGATTCGTATAAAGGATGACTCCGGTCAAGGAACTCACGGGGCGGTGAAGTTACTCTCAGCCCAGATGATGAAAAGATCTCGGTTTGGAACAAAACTATGAAAAGCAAAATACTACCCAAACAATGGGTCGCCGGGGCATTGCTGCTCGCGGGCGCCTACGTGGCCTCGGCGCAAACCAATGCCAGCGTCAAGTTGATTGATCCCGAGGTTCAGGGAGAGGTGGTTGCCGTGCTCGCACAGGCCCCCAATGTGCCGCCGCCTATTACCCGTAAACACCCGACGAAAGTCATCGTGAATCTCGAAGTGCGCGAGGTCACGAAGCGCCTCGCCGATGGGGTCGAGTATGTGTTCTGGACGTTCGGCGGCGATGTGCCCGGCAGTTTCATCCGGATTCGCGCGGGGGACTTCGTGGAATTCCACCTGAACAACCATCAAGACAGCAAGATGCCGCACAACATTGACCTGCACGCCGTCACCGGACCGGGGGGTGGGGCGGCCTCGTCGTTCACTGCGCCGGGGCATTCATCGCAATTCTCCTTCAAGGCCTTGAATCCGGGCCTCTACGTTTATCACTGCGCGACGGCCCCGGTCGGAATGCATGTCGGCAATGGCATGTATGGGCTGATTCTCGTGGAGCCAATGGAAGGGCTGCCGCCGGTGGATCACGAGTATTACGTGATGCAGGGGGATATTTATACGGTGGGCAAGAATGGCGAGGAAGGTTTGCAATATTTCGACATGAACAAGGCGATTGATGAAAGGCCCACTTACGTCGTGTTCAACGGTGCGGTGGGTTCGCTCGTGGGCGACAAAGCCCTCACCGCGAAAGTTGGGGAACGCATCCGGTTGTTCATGGGCAACGGCGGCCCCAATCTCGTCTCTTCGTTTCATGTCATCGGTGAAATTTTTGACACGGTTTATCCGGAAGGCGGCTCCGTGGCGCAACATAACGTGCAGACCACCATGATTCCGGCCGGCGGTGCGGCGATCGTCGAATTCAAGGTTGAGATTCCGGGCACTTATATTCTCGTGGATCACTCGCTATTCCGCGCCTTCAACAAAGGGGCGATCGGCATGCTGAAGGTGGACGGTCCGGCGAATCAGATCGTTTATTCGGGCAAAGAAGTGGACGCGGTTTACCTCGGCAAAGCCGCCGCGGGCGGTGATTCAGAGAAACGCGTCGCAGAATTAAAGGCCGAGGTGGCGGCGGAAATCAAAGGCAATCCAAAGATCGCGTCGCTCTCGAAGGAAATTCAGATGGAAAAGGGCAGAGGGGTGTTCATGCAAACCTGTTTCGTGTGTCACCAACTCAACGGCGAAGGATTGCCCGGGCAAATTCCGCCGCTGGCGAAGTCCGACTTTCTCGCCAAGTTGACCAACGAGGAGGCAATCCGTAACGTCCTCGCGGGGCGCACTGGCGAAGTCATCGTCAACGGCAAGAAATACAATGGCACGATGACGCCGCTGAATTATCTGGCCGATGATCAGATTGCGAATGTGCTGACCTACGTGCGCAACAGTTTCGGCAACGAAGGGGGCGTCGTCACGATGGAAGAAGTGAAAAGGGTTCGCGCCAGCACGGCGCCGCTGGCAGCCAACCCGTTTGAGTAACCAACCCGGTGCCAAACATGAAAACTCTCCCACTTTTGATTCTCGCGCTGGCTGCCGCGGTTGGCCTTGGGAGCGGAATGGTTGGCGCGACGACCAATGTTCCGGCGGGAATGGTGGGCATCCGCGGAGGCATGTTCAAGCCCCTGTTCCGTTCGACGGCAGACTTCAAGGCGGTGGCCGTCAAGCCGTTCGGCCTGGATATCCTGCCGGTGACCAACGCTGACTTCCTGCGATTTGTCCGGGCCAATCCGCGCTGGCAGCGTTCGGTGGTGAAACGGCTGTTCGCGGACGAATCCTATCTGAAAAGTTGGGCGGGCGACTTGGACCTGGAAACGAACGAACCGCCGGATGCCCCCGCCACTTTTGTTTCGTGGTTTGCGGCGAAAGCCTACGCGCAATGGCAGGGTAAGCGGCTCCCGACTGTTGCCGAATGGGAATTTGTTGCCGCGGCGGGGCGGTCCCGGCCCGATGGGGAGAATGATCCTGAGTACAAGCAGTCGTTGCTGGTTTGGTATTCGACTCCCAGTGACAAACGGCTCTCGGCGGTGGGAATCAGCCCGCCGAACTATTGGGGGGTGCATGACCTGCACGGCTTGGTTTGGGAATGGGTCGCGGACTTCAATACGGCGATGGTCACCGGTGATGCGCGCGGCGACACCGGGTTGGACCGCCAGTCGTTCTGCGGCAGTGGTGCGGTCGGGGCGCGCAACGCGAACGATTTTGCCGCCTTCATGCGCTACGGATTCCGCAGCAGCCTCAAGGCGGATTATTGCGTCCACAACCTCGGCTTTCGCTGCGCCAAAGACTTATGAAAACCAATCACCTTGGCTCCGGGGTCATTCTGTTTGGGGCCCTGGCACTTGCCGGGGTCGGCTGTCGCACGGCGGCGAAGGCCGTTCCCGCATGCTGTGCAAAACCCTTCCCGGTGGCCCCCGCGCTCAGCGACCAATCGCTCTACCAAACTGAATCAACCTGGACAACGGACACCGGCAAGCAAATCAAGTTAAGTGAGCTGAAAGGTCGTCCGCAAGTGGTGGTCATGTTCTTTGCGAGTTGCCAGTATGCGTGCCCGATTCTCGTGCATGACTTGCAGCAGATCGAAGCGGCGCTCAAGCCGGAGTTGCGGGCGCGAGTGGGATTCACTTTGGTCACGATTGATCCGCGCCGCGATACGCCCGAAGCGCTGGCACATTTCCGCGCCACGCGCGGGTTGCCGGCGAACACCTGGACGCTGCTGCATGGGGTCCCTGATGATATTCTGGAACTGGCCGCCTTGCTTGGCGTGAAATACAAAGCGGAAGCGACCGGACAGTTTGCCCACTCGAATATCATTACGGTGTTGAATGCCGAGGGCGACATGGTGCATCAACTCGTCGGATTGGGGCAGGACAGCAACACGACGGTGCGCGTGCTGGAAAAACTTTTGACCAACTGAAATGCCACCACTAAGCAAATTCAATCGCTTCGATGTGCGCGGCCTGCTAAAGCAGGGCATGGAGCCGTTCCCAGAAATCTTTACGAAGGCGCAAGCGCTCAAGGCCGATGAGGGCCTGCTCGTGGTCGCGCCGTTTCTACCGTCGCCGTTGGTCGAACGGCTCAGCGGTGACGGATTTGCCGCCAAAGTGGAACGCGGCCAAGGGGCCGATTGGCTGGTTTACTTTTGGCGTCCGGTTGCTTAACGGAAAGCATGACCAATCCGCTGGCCGAGCTCAAACCTGCCGCTCTGATCAATCCGCTGCGGAGTTGTCAGCTTTTCATAGGTCGCCCCCGGCGGACTTGGAGCCGATCGCGGCAGCCACGGGGTTGAAGTCATGCGAGCAGCGCGAATATCCGTTCCACGAAGGCGATCCCGCCATTGGTTTCTGCGTGGTGCAACCTGGTGCGGTGAACGTGCCTCGTGTCCGTGCCGTTGGTAAGGCACAGGTCATCCACGTTTTCCGCATGGGCGATTCCTTTGCTGGAGTGGCCCAGGGGAAGTTTCGTGAACCGAACGGCTCATGGTCAAAGCCACGACCGTCACAGTTAGCGCTGGCCAAATTGGGCGCATTGTTGCGGCGGAAGCTGGGTGAATTGCAAGGTCTGCGCCGCGGGTATCAGTATCGGGGTTATGAGTTGCGGACGCCTGGGCGACTCTGGTATCGTCTTACGATATATCGCTGGGTGAAGCAGTTGGCTGACGGGACAGTCCGGCCTGGGTTAAATTTGGAGCGGCTTCCTCCGTGATCTGCAGTATGGTCATATGCTCAATACCCCCCGCCCGCACCCGAATGTTCCGGCCTCAGTCCGGCATTCCCGCCCATGGCCGACAACATTGATCCGCGCGGCACCCAACCATTTCAAGACGGACGACCGCACATTCATCCGGCTCCGGTAAAGTCAGCACTTTAGACCGCAATCAGAATTAATCCCATGCCCCTTCCACGAATCGGCAAATGGTTCGGCGTCGAATTGATCGCAGTCAGCACGACCGAGAAGTTGGTTGCGGCGTTCGGTGGCGGATTGGCGATTCTGGCGCTGACCGGGATCTCGAGCTGGGCGCTGCCGGAAGCTGGGGCGGCGGCCATCATCGGTTCTATGGGGGCCAGCGCGGTGTTGCTCTTCGCCGTGCCGCATGGCCAGCTTTCGCAGCCTTGGCCGGTCATCGCCGGGCATGCGGTCTCCGCGATTATCGGGGTAACCTGTGCGCGCTTCATCCCGCAACCGATCCTCGCGGCCGCCTGCGCCAGTGCTCTTGCCATTGGGGCAATGCATCAGCTCAAATGCATCCATCCGCCGGGCGGAGCCACGGCATTGACGGCGGTGATCGGTGGCAGCGCCATCCACGAGTTGGGTTATCGCTTCGTGCTCTTTCCGGTGCTGGGCAATGCCATCGTGATGGTGCTGTTGGCGGTGCTCATAAACAGCGCCTTCAAATGGCGGCGCTATCCCGCAATTCTGAATCGGCCGGCCCCATCACCGGTTCACAAATCCACGACCGAACTCCCACCGCCAACGCATGAAGAAGTGCTGGCGGCGGTCAGGTCCCTCGATTCCTTTGTGGATATCAGTGAAGAGGATCTGCTCCGGCTGGTTGAACTCCTGAAAACGCATCCCGGTCAGCCCCGCTGATGAATCGCGCGGGGCGGAGCGAAACGAATCGCAGCTTATAACTTTCGTTGCCACCAATCGCTGTGCAACAGCCCCCATTCAGTTTGCGTGCGGCGGCGTAAAGTAAAGCCAGCCCGTTGGAGGAACGCATCGGGAGGGGTGAGTTTGTGCGCACCAAGCTGGGCGCTCAGGCGGAAGAAGGAATACATCAACCAGAGAATCATTCGGCTTCGGATTCGGCGCATGGTGCCAGGCGCCGCTTGAAAATCCGCCACCAACCAATTGGCGTCGTCCGTGGCGACCCCGGCCACCTTCAAGATGATGTCATCCAATTGGGCCGCAGTAAAACAATCGAGAAAAAAGTTCGTGATGACCAGGTCGTAGGCGGATGCGGTTGGCATCCAATTTACAATGTCGGTCTGGATCAATGCTACCCGGCTTGAGCTTAGATTGTGGCGCTTCAGTTGCCGGCGGGCCGTATCCAGCATGCCGGCACTCGAGTCGATACAGGTAATCCGGGCACTGCCAAAGCGGCGGCAACATTCCACCAGGCCACGGCCATGACCTTCGCCCAATAAGAGGATGTTTCGCGGAGGGGGAATCTCATCCAGGAACGCCGTGCGACAGCGCTGGAGTTTTTCCCCTGCAAGCACGAACTCCATCCAACGGTAATGCGGCGCGAGGGTGTCAAAGCTCATGGGGCAGAAAGTCGCGCGAGCAGCCGCGCCCGCTGCCACCACAGACCGGCTAAGATTGCACCCACGCCATAGGCGAGCACGTCGGCGGGATCGCCCGTTGTGTGCGCCACCAATTTGGGACCAATCCCTTCAAACAAAAGCGACCAGAAGATCAGGTGTCCGACAATTTCGGATAGTTGTGGCGGGGCGTCATGCGTTCGCAACCCCCGGCGGCGATGCAGCCAAAGCACAGGCGGCAGCGCGCAAGGAATAAGCCACAGATCATTGAATTGGGAATGAAAAATTCCGCTGTGGAGATGCGGCTTGATCAGCCACCGGTTGATGACATACGCCGCGCACCCCAGAACAAACAGGGGATCGCGCAAATAAAGAAACTGTCGCATGTCAGAGCAGATTAAGTATCACCCAGCCCGAAAGGGTGGCGATCAGGAGTTTTAGCAAAACGATTTTGAGCATAGATTGGTGGATTGTTTGCGTGGCCGGCCCGAGATTCAGCCGCGGTGGTGAATGTTTTCCTCTTCGTACAATTTTATCCGTGCCGAAAGTATTGCCGCCCTCCCGAGATATCCGACGACGCGCGTCTGGTCATCCGGTTCGACGACCGGCAACCGGCCGACATCGCGATTCAACATTTTTGTGAGCGCGACGTGCAAGGGTTCGTCGGCAAAGGTGACCGCCAGGTCCGTGCTGCCCGCTTCGGCGACGGTCAGCTCTGTTGCGTGGCTTTCTCTCAAGCCACGAACCATGTCCCCGCGGGTGATAATGCCAACCAATCGGTTTTGCTCGTCCATGATCAACGTTCCCTGCCGGCGACTCAGCGCCGAATTGCCTTGGGCGACCAAGTCCGCCAACGCGGATAGTTTCATGGTTGCCGGAACGCATGGCAAATCCTTGTCCATCACGTCGCGCACGCGGGTGAGTTCAAACGGATCAATGCTGTATTCCCGAATAATATGATGTCCGCGGCGGGCGAGCTTTTCCGTTAGGATGGAGCGGCGCATGATCAAGACCGTCACCCCCAGCGCTCCGACCGAGCCAATCAACAGCGCCGGGAAAAGATTAAAGTCGCGGGTCAGCTCGACGGCGAAAACCATCGCGGTGAGAGGTGAACGCATCGTCCCGCCCATCATGGCCGCCATGCCGATCAAGGCCCAGAGCCCCGGATCCCCAACCGGGATCCATGAACCGACCAGCGCGCCGAGCGCGCCGCCCATAATTAGTAATGGCGCCAGCACCCCTCCGGAAGTCCCCGAGCCCAATGCAATCGACCACACAATCGCCTTCGCTACGAGTAATCCGATGACCACTCCACCAAGAAGTTCGCCGCGCAGCAGGCTGTAGATCGTGTCATAGCCCACCCCCAATACGCGCGGTTCAATCACCCCGCCCACTCCCACAAATACCGCACCAATCGCCGGCCACCACATCCAGTGCATGGGTAACTTTTGAAATAGGTCTTCGCAGCCGTAAACGAGCATCGTCAATAGACCCGAACCGAAACCGGCCAGAATACCAAGCCCCGCCGCGCAGGCCAGACCCGCACCGGATAAGGGGGCATGCGGCAGTACGGAGAAAATCGGGCCGGCGCCCAGCAGCGGCACTCGCAATACGGAAGCAACGATTGAAGCCACCGCCACGGGAATGAAACTGCGAGGTTTCCATTCAAACAACAACAATTCAACCGCCAACAGGACTGCTGCGACCGGAGTGGCGAAAACCGCCGACATACCGGCTGCAGCCCCGGCGACGAGCAGGGTTTTTCGCTCGGCGGCGCTCAAATGAAATTGCTGCGCGAAGATCGAGCCAAACGCCCCGCCCGTCATAATGATAGGGCCCTCCGCTCCAAATGGGCCACCGGTGCCAATGGAGATCGCTGCGGAAATTGGTTTCAGCAAAGCGACCTTGAGTTGAATCTTGCTACGGCCAAGCAAAATTGCTTCCAAGGCCTCGGGGATGCCGTGGCCGCGAATCTTCTCCGAGCCAAACCGCGCCATGAGACCAATGACCAGCGCTCCAACAACCGGCACCAGCACGACCCAGTATCCCAAATTATGTCCTTGTGGAATCGCCGGAGCTGCCGACAAGCGGTGATAAAAAGCAAGGTTGGTGATGCCGGCGATCAACCAGATCAAGACATAGGCCACCAGCGCACTGATCGCCCCGATCACAACCGCCATCGCCGCGAGCAACAGCACGCGTCGGTTGGTGCTGAAGTCCGCCAATTGATGTTTGGCGGTGCCGCCGGAGGCTCCGGGTTGTTCGTGGCCGGTGGGAAGAATAACCGATTCAAATTGCATCTATTGGGGACGAATTCTGTATCGTAGTGCGATACATGTCAAACCAACGATGGCTTTGCTTTCCGGTCTTATGGTAGGCTGGCGCGGTTATGGCCAAATCAAAACAACTGATCAAAGCGCAATATGAGACGCTCGCCGCCTTTCGCTATGCGCTCCGACAGTTCCTCCGTTTCAGCGAGGAGGCGGCTTTGGCGGCCGGCATCACGCCGCAGCAGCATCAGGCATTGTTGGCGATCAAGGGTTTTCCCGGACGCGACCGCGTTACCGTGGGCGAACTGGCAGAGCGATTACAGCTTCGCCATCACAGCGCGGTAGGGCTGATCGATCGTTTAGTGGTCGAGAAGATGGTTTCGCGCGCTCCATCGGATACAGACCGCCGTCAGGTGTTGGTTCAATTGACCAGACGTGGCGAAAATGTCCTCGAGAAACTCTCGTTCGCGCATCAGGAACAACTGAAACATCTGGGGCCGGAAATGAGCCACCTATTGAAACGACTTGGTGGGGCAGACGAATAATCAGTCTCCGCATTTCATGGTGTTCACTATTTGAATGCCGATGAAGCGGGGCAGAAATGCTCCCACGGGCCACTTTTTCACCGCACCAAAGATAACGCCAAATCCTTGACCTCGGTCAAAGTCCTTTTCCCAGCTCTCGCCTATTTTGTGAACGTGCATTCACAATATGCGAGCTAAGAAAGCCAGAACGGAAATCCGACAGGAGCAGATCGCCCAAGCGGCGATGAAGCTGCTCGCGTTGCGCGGCTGGCAATGCATCAGCTTGGCGGCCATCGCCAAGGAAGTAGGCGTGGTGACTTCTGCCGTTTATCGTCATTTCAAGAGCAAGGATGAGGTGCTGGATGCCGTGCTCGATCTGGTCGAGCAATGCTTTCGATCGAATGTGCAGGTTGCACCGGCCAACGATCCGATTACCCGTTTGCGGGACGTGCTAATGCGGCATGTGGACCTGATTGTCAGCGGCGTGCCGGTTCCCCGGATCATCTTGTCCGAAGCGGTCTTTACCGGTCACCCACGGCATCGCAAACGGGTTCAGAAGATTTATCAGAATTATCTGGCTGAGATTGCGGTCATCATTCGCGCTGGTCAGGAGGAAGGCCTCATCCAACACAAGCTGAACCCGGAGACTCTGTCGATCATGTGGCTGGGACTCGTGCAATCGCCAGCGATTCTCTGGCTGCTCGGCCAAGGAAATTTTGATCTCAAGCAACACTGCGAACGCGCGTGGGACTTGTTCGAAGCAGCCATTCAGTCGAACCCAGCAAGCGCGGCAAGCCGCAAATGAATTTCCCCATTTGATAAACTATGAAAACTGAAACCAACAAAACTCGTTCCACTCCCAAACCCCGATCGTATCGCCGACTCTGGATCAGCCTGATCGCGGTGATGGTCCTGTCCTTTCTCGTGCTCGGCTATTATGGCGGCGAGATCTACCGCAAAGCCCCGCCGATTCCCAAACGCGTCGTCACGACAGACGGTCAAGTGTTGTTCACCGCGCAGGACATCAAGGATGGCCAGAATGTCTGGCAGTCCATCGGCGGGCAGCAGGCTGGCAGCATCTGGGGCCACGGCGCTTATGTCGCTCCTGATTGGTCCGGCGACTGGCTCCATCGCGAAGCGGTTTGGCTGTTGGATCATTGGGCAGCTCAGTCAGGTGGCAAAACCTACGAGCAACTACCGGGCGAAACTCAAGCCGCGTTGCGCGAACGTTTGAAGCAGGAGATTCGCGTAAACACCTACAACGTCGAGACCGGTGACCTTGTCGTTTCCAGCACCCGCGCGGCAGCCATCCAAGCCGTCAGCCAGCATTACACGGCACTGTTCAGCGACGACCCCGCATTGCGAGAGTTGCGCAAGAGCTATGCGATCCCCGCCAACGCCGTCAAGACTCCGGAACGCCGGCAGTTGATGAACAGTTTCTTTTTCTGGACCGCGTGGGCCTGCGGGGCGGAACGCCCGGGCACCCATATCACTTACACCCAGAACTGGCCGCATGAACCGCTGATTGATAATCGGCCCACAAGTTCGATCATCCTTTGGTCGGTCATCAGCTTCGTCATCCTGCTGGGTGGGATTGGCACCCTCGTCTGGTATTTTGCCGTGCAACGGCACAATAACGAGGAGGACGATGAGGAACTGCCCGAACGCGACCCGCTGCTGGCGTTGAAAGCCACGCCGTCGATGAAAGCCACGCTGAAATACTTCTGGGTGGTGGCGGCTTTGATCGTGGTTCAAGTCGGCTTGGGGGCGGTGACGGCTCACTACGGAGTGGAGGGCGATGGCTTCTTCGGTTTTCCGCTCAGCAAATGGTTGCCGTATTCAGTAGCGCGCACCTGGCACACGCAGCTCGGTATTTTCTGGATTGCAACAGCGTGGTTGGCCACCGGATTGTTCGTAGCTCCGGCCGTCTCCGGTTACGAACCCAAAGGGCAGCGCTTCGGCATCAACTTCCTGTTTGTTTGCCTGCTCACCATCGTGGTCGGATCGCTGGCCGGTGAATGGTTCGGCGTGCAACAGAAACTCGGCTTCGTTTCCAACTTTTGGTTCGGACACCAAGGTTATGAATATGTCGATCTCGGCCGCTTCTGGCAGATCTTCCTGTTTATCGGATTGTTTGTCTGGCTGTTCCTCATGGCGCGCTCGTTGTGGCCCGCGATCAAAAATCCCGGCCCGAACCGTCACCTCCTGGCATTATTCATCATCGCCTCGGCGGCCATCGGCATGTTTTACGGCGCGGGTTTGATGTGGGGCCGGCAAACGCATCTGGCGATCGCCGAATACTGGCGCTGGTGGGTGGTGCATCTTTGGGTGGAAGGATTCTTTGAAGTCTTCGCTACCGTGGTGATTGCGTTCCTCTTCACGCGGATGGGATTGTTGCGAATCGCCACGGCGACGTCATCGGTCATCTTTTCAACGATCATCTTTCTCGGTGGTGGCATTCTCGGAACGATGCATCATTTGTATTTCAGCGGAACACCCACGGGAGTGCTGGCGCTGGGTGCCTCGTTCAGCGCCTTGGAGATTGTACCACTGGTGTTGATTGGTTTTGAGGCCTACGAGAACCTCACTCTCTCCAAAGCCAAAGCCTGGGTGGCTGCGTATCGCTGGCCAATTCTATTCTTTGTGGCCGTGGCATTCTGGAATCTCGTGGGCGCCGGACTTTTCGGCTTCCTCATCAATCCGCCCATAGCGCTCTATTACATGCAGGGCTTGAACACCACGGCAGTGCATGGACACGCGGCCTTGTTTGGTGTTTATGGCATGTTGGGCATTGGTCTGATGTTGTTCTGTCTGCGCGGTCTGACCCGGCAGGAGCATTGGAAAACCCGGCTGCTTTCATTCAGCTTCTGGTCGCTCAACCTCGGGTTGGCACTGATGGTTCTCTTGAGTCTGTTGCCCGTCGGTTTGTTGCAAACTTGGGCCAGCGTGGAACACGGCATGTGGTATGCCCGTTCCGCAGAATTCCTCCAACAACCGCTGTTGCAAAACCTGCGCTGGATGCGTGTTATCGGCGACACCATCTTCGCGCTGGGCGCCCTGGGCATCGGTTGGTTTGTCCTTGGTTTGAAAACGGGCTGGTCCTTCGCGGACCAGAGCGAAGAATCGGTGGCGTTGGCTGCCGCGGCGGAAAAGGTCGGATTAAAACCTTAGTATTCTTTGGGAGGGGTCGGAATGTTTCCGGCTCCTCCGTTCGAGGAAACGCCCGATGAACGAAACCGCCGACCCAATCGAAACCAAACGCATCATCATCTATGCGTGCTCGGGCTGTTCGGATGCTGGTGAACTGGCCGATCGCACAGCGAGAACTTTGTCGCAAAAGAAGCGTGGCGAGATGTCCTGCCTGGCCGGCATTGGAGGGCGCGTAAAGTCACTTATGGTTAAAGCTGAAAAGGCTGACCACATCGTGGCCATCGACGGCTGCCCGTTAAACTGTGCCCGCCACACTTTGGAACAGGCCGGATTTCAAATCGTTCACCATTTGGAATTGCACAAACTGGGCTTACGCAAAGGGAGTTGTCCGCCCACAGGTGAAAGGCTCGCCATTGCCGCGCAAGCGGGTGCTGAACTGATCCAGGCAATCGAGAATGCCAATGAGGCAAAACCATGAACGCAACCGCAACGACCATCATGCCAACCACAATTCGAAAGTTTGCTAATCGACGACTGGCCCGAGAATGGAAAACGGTCTCGGCCATGTTGCACATTTACTGCCGTGATAAACACGCCGGCGATCTGTGCCGGGACTGTCACGAACTGATGAGTTACGTGAATCTCCGGTTGGATCGCTGTCGCTTTGGGGAAGAAAAGCCCACCTGCGCCAAATGTCCTGTGCACTGTTATCAACGCGATCGCCGCGAACAGATCCGAGTGGTGATGCGCTATTCTGGACCGAAGATGATTTGGAAACGCCCGATCCTCAGTCTTTGGCATTTGTTCGACGGATGGTTTCGCCGCCCGGTGGACTTGAAGCTTGGATGCAAATGACATTCCAGATTCTCCGCCGCGCATCAGCGCACAGGGAAATTTGCCGAGATTACTCAGAAGAGCGATAGAACTTCGCCGCGTCTGCGGCCGATATCAAGTAAGGACTGACGCAGGTCACGTCGTTCCACGGACCAGCCAAGGTGTCGGCGGACTGTAATTCACCGAGGAAATTGATCACCACCCCGGTGTCGACGCGATCAATGGCCAACTTATGCCCCAGCGGTTCGCCACAACCGGCGATCTTCGTTCGCATCGGCGGGGTCAACAGCTTGAGCAGCTCCGCATTATGTGCATAGGATGCAGTATCGGTGAGGTTCGTGGACGGCGTCATAAATATCCGGGCGGCGCCGACGGCGTAGCCGCGTGATACCGCCGCCGGCGAATTGGTGGTTTCCTCCGGATCAAGGTCCGTCACCCGGATGGAAATGGAATTGTCGGTGTTGCGGAGGATCTCGAAAGCGCGGAACTCCTGAGGAAAATCCCGCAAGGAGGCGGTTTGGACTTCCCAGAAGCCGTATTCTGGATGGGCGCGGTCCAGTGACGGTTGCGGAGTGATATTGTTTTGATGCGTGTGTCCGCAAATCCACAGGAGGAGATTCGGATAGGTTTTAAGTGCGGCCAGAACGGTGGTGAGGGATACGGGAGAGTTTGTGCCAATCGCCTCAAGCGGCTCGTGCGCCGCGATGATCATGAGCTGGTTCTGGTCCTGTCCGAGCTGGAGTTCGTTCGTGAGCCAGTTAAAATGCTTGGTATCGAGCACGGCCTGTTCACCAAGAGCATAGTCCTGGGCTGACATCGTATCGTCGAGCACGATGACCTTCAGCGGCAGATTGGTTCGCGGCTCAAAGCTGTAACAGGCAAAGTTATTGGTGAGGTTGGCCGCGGAGAAACCATGACCGACCGGCGTTGAGGAGGTATTGAAAAATTCCCGCATCCAGTTGCTGGTCGTCAGTGAATAGCGGTTGGGGTCGGCGGCAACCTTCGGGCTGTTGGTGACGCTGCCGACAATGAAGTTGGTGACGGATCCCACATCAATGACGTCACCGTAAGGCGTGCTGCCGTCAAGGGTGCCCATGTAATTGTCTAGAAAGAACAGGACATTTTCATTGGTAAAGGCCTGTTGGGGCGGGATGAGCAATCCCCCCATCCAGAAGTGATCGTGGTTGCCCAGCACCGCATACCAGGGGATGGCCGGGTTAAGCCCGGCGGCTTGGAAAGGTTTTTGATAATCTATCGTGCCGGCTCCGGCGTTGGTGCCGGAGCTGGGGGTGATATATTTTCCGTCCATGACATCAATATACCAGCGCAGTTCATTATACTGGGGGCCATTGGCATCATCACCCAGAGAAATGGCGAAATCGAAAGGCAGCAGACGATTCACCGCGTTGGCGGTCCTGATGGCGGCGTCGAGCACCTGCGTGGTGTAGAGCATCACCGGTGAATAGCACGGAGACACACTGCTGTTGGAGCCCTGGTAGCCGAAATAGATCGCCTGACAGGGTGATTCCTTGTCGGTGATATGGGCGTCGCTGATGGAGAGGAAAGCCAAAAGCCTGGCCGCATTGGTTGCTCGCGTGTAGCCGGCCGGCATATTGGTGAGCTGCTGGCCTTCATCCTCGCCCGGACCCCATTGCCATGAACTGTAGCCGTAGGCCGCGTAATTGGAGACGGCTGACGGGTAAATCGGCGGCACTGGCGCGTTCGTTACCGCAACTGGCGTTATCGTCCGCTGACGGGTCCCCAGCTCGGCTCCGTTTCCGGAAAGCGGAATCAAAAGCGGAATCGAGAGGCTGATGATTTGGATGATCCTTGGTTTCATCGATTTCGAGCTCATGGGTGCATTTTTGTTCGGTGCCGCGCTCCAAAGACCGTATTACTCAGCTGCGCGATAGAACTTCGCAGCGTTTGCAGCCGAGACTAAGTAGGGGCTGATCTTGGTGACACCGTTCCAAGGGCCACTCAAGGTGTCCGCCGATTGCAATTCCCCGAGAAAGTTGATCGTCACGCCATTCGTTGTTTGATCTATGGCCACCTTATGCCCCAGCGGTGCGCCCAGGCCGGCGATCACGGCTTCCATGGTGGGAGTCAATTGCTTGACCAGTTCCGCATTCTTCGTATAGGACGCGGTATCGGTCAGGTTGGTGGAAGGCACCCCGAATATCCGCGCGGCGCCCACGGCATATCCGCGCGAAATGTAGGCCTGCGAATTCGTCGGGGCTTCGGGGTCAATGTCAGTCACCCGCATGGAAATGGAGTTGTCGGTATTGCGCAGGATCTCGTAGGTGCGAAACTCCTGCGGGAAATCTCTTAAGGAGGGGTTTTCTACTTCCCAGAAACCGTATTCGGGGTGGGTCGGGTCCGGGGACGGCTGGGCCTTGATATTATTCCGGTGCATATGCCCTGCGACCCACATAATCAGATTCGGATAGCCATGCAGGACGGTGAGCAGATTGCTTCCAGTGATGGCCGAATTGGTGGTGGTTGACATGCCGATCAGTTCAATCGGAATGTGCGCTGTGACGATCATGAGCTGGTTTGACGCCTGTCCCAGATCCAGTTCGTGGATCAACCAGGCCAGTTGATTGGTATCCAGCGCGCCCTGCCCGGCGGGGTCGTAATCCTGCTCCGCCATGGTGTCGTCCAGCACGATGATCTTGATGGGCAGGTTCGTTTTTGGCTCGAAGCTGTAGCAGGCAAAATTGCTGGCAATATTGGCTGGGGAGAACCCGTGTCCCACCGGCTTGGTGGTGGTGGTGAAAAACTCCCGCATCCAGTTGCTGATCGTCAGGGAATAGCGGTTGGGATCGGCCTGAACCGTCGGTGCGTTGGTGACGCCGTTGACCACGAAGTTGGTGACCGGCCCCGCGCCAAGGACGTGGCCGTAGGGCGTGCTGCCATCGATGGTGCCCATGAAGTCGGTGCGGGCATTGATGCCGCCATCCGCCTGGCTGCCCAGCAAGAGGATGACATTGTTGGGGTAGGATTGCCGGAGATAGTCATTGATCAACAATGATCCCAGCCAGCAATGATCGTGGTTGCCAAGCACCTGATACCACGGAATGGCCGGGCTTAAACCGGCGGCCTGGTAGGGCATCTGATAATCAATCGTCGTGGCGCCGGCATTGGTGCCGGAGCTGGGGGTGATGGGCTTTCCATCCAGCACGTCAATAAACCAGCGCAGTTCATTGTATTGGGAACTGTTGCAATTATCCCCCAGGGACATCCCGAAATCGAACGGCATCAGCCGGTTCAAGTCGTTGGCGGTCCGGACGGCTGCATCCAGCACCTGGGTCGTGCGCAGCATCACCGGTGAGTAGGTCGAAGAATTACCCTGCTGCCCCGTCTCGCTCTGGTAACTGGTGGCAATCGACTGGGAAGGGGATTCTTTATCCGTGATCTGGATGTCGCTGAAGCAGAAGAAGGTCAACAGCCGGGTGGCATTCGTCGCGCCTGGGTAACCGGCGGGCATGGTGTTGGTCATTTGCCCCTCGTTCGAACCAAGACCCCACTGCCAGGAGCTGTATCCATAGACCTCGTAAGCCAGAAGGTTTGACGCCATGATTGGCAGTGCGGCCGGGATGGCGACGGGCGTGATGGTCCGCTGGCGGGTGCCTAGTTCAGCGGCATTCTCCGCCCTTGGCAAACTGAGGAGGAACAGGCAGGCAGTTGCAATGAGCTTTGGTTTCATAGGGGCGGGTGGTTGCTCGCGCCGAGCGATATGTTGGTGGCGCTATTTGGTCTTTGGTTGCCAGGAAGATCAACCCCAGTGCGGCGCCATGCTCCCACCGGGAAATGGCCGGCACCCGACGGATGTGACTTCATTCAATAAGTAACATCGGCTAAATCTGAATTTCTCTTAAACAATATCTAATATGAGTTAAGTGTCTCAATTGGATTGGAAATGAAATTGCGAAGAAACTGTTGCAGCCGATGCACCCGCCGCCGCTCACACCAATCAGTATCTGCTGTTCCAGCGAAACCTCGTTGACACAGGCATCACACGAGGCAAGCAGCTGGTCGTGCTTATTGGTCAGCGAAAAGCTTCGGCAATCGCGGGGCGGAACAACAAGACGGAGAATCGGTTTTCCGGATTGCTGGTGCGGCGGCAGCAACCGCGCTAAAATTCGCTATATGAAAGCCGCTGACTTGGGGTTCATCGGGATCAGGGGCTCCGTCGTCGCGCTCAACCGCGCCAACGGCGCGCAGGTATGGGCGACGCATCTCAACGGCTCTGACTTCGTCAACATTGTCGTGCAAAATGAGACCGTGTTTGCCTCGTGTTACGGCGAGATATTCTGTCTCGATTCACGCACGGGCAGGGGGCGGTGGCAGAACTCGCTCAAAGGCTTTGGTGCCGGTCTGGCGACAATCGCTACTGAAGGTAACTGGGGAACCGGCAATGCGCCTGTGATCGCTGAGAAACGGCGCCGCGACGAACAAGCGGCGGCAGCGGCGGCGACCGCAGCTACAATGTAGCTACTGGTCCTTTGTCTGAGAAAAGAGCGGAGGTAGTTGTAGTTTCCGCAGCCTATTTGGTAGCATGAGGGCAGAACAAATTGCCATGATCCGAATAATTGACACCGGGGGCGGCGGGACGTCGCTCTACCAACTGAAAATTACGCTCCAAGACTGCAAGCCGTCGATCTGGCGACGAATTATCGTGCGGGCAGACATGAAGCTTCATCGTCTCCACCGTGTGATTCAGATCGTGATGGGCTGGTCGGACTGCCATCTGCATCAGTTCCGACTGGGGCGCGTGTATTACGGCATCTCTGAAGCTGAATCCGACGACCTCGGCGGCGAAACGCTGAACGAGAAGCAATTCACCGTGGCTGACCTCGCTCCGACAGCCAAGCAGCGATTCATCTACGAATACGACTTCGGT
>JADLHS010000226.1 GCA_020848635.1 Limisphaerales bacterium | reverse complement strand
TCCTCGATCTCGGCCTGCCGGACTTAAGCGGGCTGGAAGTGTTGAAGCGATTGCGCGAATGGACGCAAACGCCGGTGCTGATTCTCACCGTGCAGGACGCCGAAGCGGACAAGATCGCGGCACTCGATGCCGGCGCGGATGATTACGTGACTAAGCCGTTCAACACCGGCGAACTACTGGCGCGCCTGCGCGCTGCCCGGCGGCACGCCGACCAAGCGCGCGCAGAGGAACTCGTGTTTCAGTCGGGCGATCTCGTCGTGGATCTCGTCGCCCGACAGGTGACGCGTAAAGGGCAGCCGGTCAAACTCACGGCGACCGAGTATGCGCTCCTGCGGTTGTTCATCCAGCACGCCGGCAAAGTGCTGACCCACCGGCAGATTCTCCGCGAAGTCTGGGGGCCCACGCATGAAACGCATACGCACTACTTGCGAGTTTACCTGGCGCATCTGCGGGAGAAGCTGGAAAAGAATCCGGCGACCCCCACCCTCTTGCTCACGGAATCCGGCGTGGGTTATCGGCTGCGGCCCGTGCCGGAGACATGAGTGCCTTCAACCCGGTCAACCGGCTCGCTTGCCGGTTGATACCGGTTGGCGCCTATTTGCACCTCTTCATTACGTTCCGACGGTATTGACCAGGTCAAATTTCCGTCATTGGTCAGTTGGTGGCGATATCGACTTTCGGCAAAAGCCAAAAAATTGCGCGCCCGACAACCAAAGCGGCCAAGATCATCAACCATCGCCAGCGTGTGACGAATTTGTCATCCACCCCCCAACCCCCACGACTGGCGCCGACGAGCAACCAACCAAGCACCGCCAGCGGCACCCCGACGTTAAGCGCACCAATTGCCGCGCCCGCATGGCTGTAAACGGTGGCGCCCTGGCTGGAAAAACTTCGCCAGTTGATTTCTGCGTCTGCTGTCATTTGCCTGGGACTCAGGGTGCCGGATAGCTTTGTGCCAACGGTGGCATTACTGATACAGTTCTGAACCTCGGGGTTTTGCAGGCGCAGCCAGGACTGCCAACGATTTGATGGCGAGTCCGGCATATTGCTCGCCACCCGATCGCAGCGGATGGCATTGAAGTGGGATGCCTTGGCGCGTTTCTGACCGAAAACGTAAAGGTCAATGGCGCAATTGCCGTTGTCCACGCCGGTTAGTTTCAGAGGATAGACCGGTTTGGTGGTGGTGAACGTAAAGGCCAACGTGTGTAGCGATGTAAGAGCGCTAGCCGCTGCCTCGCGCCGAACCTTGCTGGCGACAAACACCCAACCACGCTCCACATAGTCGCGCACCACGGGTTCGATGGATTTGGGGGCGGCGAAGCCGTTGCTTTCCAACCATTCCAAAATGGCCCGCGGGTTGGTACCGCGAATGGTAGTGGCATCAAACACCCCGGCACGCTGAACGGAAAGAATTGTCACCTCGGCGCGCGGTTCATTTGTCGGGTCGCCATCGCCCCCCATGGTTTGAATCAGTCCAAATTTTTCCAGGTGGAGCGCGGCCGTCATCCAAACGGCCAGCAACATCCCCACGAGCACCAGGATGGTAAGGCTCGTGGTGGATCGAATGAAGAGCCGCGTCCCTATGGTAAGTATCAGTGTCAGGCCACCGACAAGAACGCTCTTCCCCAAAAGGCCGACCCCCACGGCCAGCAGCAAGCAAAGCGGCAAGTCGGCCAGCCACACCACTTCATCTTTGAAAGACCGCCAGCCAAGAAAGGCCAACCCGATTACAAACAGGACGCCGAGGTAGTAGTGATGGACGTAGTGCAGCAGACGAGGCTCAAATGCCTTTTGCAGAGAAGGGAAGAAGCTTTCGGAGACCGGCTGCACCTTTGGCTCGCCGGGCAACGGCACCACCCAACCGAAGTTGGTTCCGGCCCCGAGAATCGTGGTCTCAATTACCAAGCACTCGACGCCCGCGTTGTGGAAAATGAGCGCTTGTTGATTTGGAATCTCCACCTTCGCGTGAACATCCAGCTGGGCGAATACTTTGCCATCAGCGAACCCGGGCACCACTGAAGTCAGCAACCATGAAAATAGCACCGCGAGAAACCAAGCCGTCCGCATACGGGTTTCTTAACTGAGAAGCCAAGGCTCGTCAGCAAGATTCCTTGCGGCCGCGTTCTTGGCAGGGCCGACGAAGGATCAAATGCTCGTCTCCAAGCTAAATCCAAAACTTGTTCCCGCCGGATTCTTTGTTACCGTTCCCGACCTTTGTGAGCATTACGGAAGAAATTCAGAAGCGGCGCACTTTCGCCATCATCTCGCATCCGGACGCGGGTAAAACCACGTTGACGGAGAAGCTGTTGCTGTACGGCGGCGCGGTCCAACTCGCCGGCTCGGTCACCGCGCGCAAAAATCAGCGGGCCACCACGTCCGATTGGATGGAGCTGGAAAAGAAGCGCGGCATTTCGATCAGCTCGACGGTGTTGCAGTTCGATTACAACGGCTACCGCCTCAACCTGCTCGACACGCCGGGTCACAAAGATTTCTCCGAAGACACCTACCGTGTGCTCACCGCCGTGGATGCGGTGGTGATGGTGATTGATTCCGCGAAAGGCATTGAGCCGCAAACGCGCAAACTCTTCGAGGTTTGCCGTCAGCGCGGCGTGCCGATCTTCACGTTCATGAACAAGTGCGATCGCCCCATGAAAGACCCGCTCGCCTTGCTCGATGAACTGGAGCGCGTGCTCGGCATCGGCGCGTTCCCGGTGAACTGGCCGATCGGCAGCGGAGCCGATTTTCGCGGCGTGTATGACCGGCAGACGAAGCAGATGCATCTCTTCGAGCGCACGGTTGGCGGCAAGTATCGCGCGCCCGTTTCCGTCGGCAACCTCCACGATC
This sequence comes from Limisphaerales bacterium, assembly GCA_020848635.1. Taxonomy (GTDB): domain Bacteria; phylum Verrucomicrobiota; class Verrucomicrobiia; order Limisphaerales; family JADLHS01; genus JADLHS01. The sequence goes on along the minus strand of JADLHS010000226.1, from coordinate 12,461 downwards.
CCGAGGTGCGCGGCCAACTCGACGAGGCGACGTTTAACCGAACGGTGGAAGAACTCGAAATGCTCCAACACGCTGGCGAATTGTTCGACGATGCCGCTGTGCTCGCGGGGAAAAGTACGCCGGTGTTCTTTGGCAGCGGCGTGAACAATTTTGGTGTGCAGCTTTTGCTCGATGGTTTCCTGAAACACGCGCCCGCGCCCAAGTCCCGCGTGATGGGCGGCATTGAGATTTCGCCCGCCAACCCCGAGTTCTCCGGGTTCATCTTCAAGATTCAAGCGAACATGGACCCGAAACACCGCGACCGCATCGCGTTCATCCGCGTTTGCTCCGGTAAATTCGAACGCGACATGACCGTGCATCACTCGCGGTCCGAGAAGAAGGTGCGCCTGTCCAGCTCCCACAAGTTGTTCGGCAATGAACGCGAGACGGTGGACGAAGCTTATCCCGGCGACGTCATCGGCCTGGTCGGCCACGACAGCTTTGGCATCGGCGACACGCTCACGACCGATCCCAAGATTCTCTACAAGGAAATCCCGCGTTTCACACCGGAAGCCTTCGCGCACCTCCATAATCCGAATACCGCGAAGTTCAAACAATTCCGCCAGGGCTTGGATCAGCTTTTGCAGGAAGGCGTCATCCAGGCTTTGTATTTGCGCAATTCGTCATTGAAAACGCCGTTGCTCGCGGCCGTCGGCCCGCTGCAATTCGAGGTCGTGCAATTCCGCCTCGAAAGCGAATACGGCGCCGAGTCGCGCCTCGAATCCGCGCCCTGGACCGTCGTGCGATGGCTGCCGACGGACATGAAGGAAGACGACCTCGACGCGCTCTCTCTTCCGACCGGCGCCAAGCTCGCCTACGACCTTGGCAAGAATCCCGTTGTGCTGTTCACCAACGATTGGTCGGCGGACTATTTCACCAAAACCAACGAGCACGTTCCGCTCTCCAGTCTGCCGGTGCAGACGGCAAAGGAATAAGGTTTATATCCTACCTGGAAACTCGCTGTGTCGTGCGGTACGTTTGCCAACCGCGATTGAGATCGGTGACGGCTTGCCGAAACAGTTTTAGCGTCTCTGGGTTCGGGCGGCTCCCTTTCGCGTCGAATTCCTCCAGGCTGCGGGTGTAGCTGGTGACGCAATTCCGATCCGTGGAGATGGGCACCTTGAAGCTCTTGATCAAGGCGCAGAGCGTCTGTTTTGCGGTGCGCTGACGCAACAGCGAACTGTCGCCTTTCGGCTCTCCGAACCGGGCTGAGGACACCACCGCGCCCCACTCGGCTGATGCTGAAAACACATAACTCACGTCTTCGTGGTAAATGTCCACCGGCGTGATCAGGACGTATTTGATTGGGGCCTTCGGAAAAGCTCCGGTTGTGTTGAGGAAAGCCTGAACGATGGCGTCGTCGGCCCACTGGGGCCCGGTCACCAGGCCACGCACGCGAGAATGGGGCGGGAGCGGCACGGTATTGGTCGAAAAGTAAATCGGCAGTCCAAGCTCCTTGTGGATGACGTGGCCCACTGCATCAAGGAGTCCGTCGGGAATCTCGCCCACGGCAACGATCACAACCGTGCATCCTTCGACATTCTCCAACCCGGAATCTATCCTCCCGCTTGGGGATGTCGTTACCGGGTTGCCCGCTGTCCAGTAAGGTCCCGAGGCTGGCGCGGCGGGTTTGACTTCCGTTCCCGGAAGGTCGGCTGAGGATGACGATTCGAGGCTGGCGAGCCGTGAGTAAGCCTCGCGGTTGTTGGAATCAAGTCGCAGGGCTTCTCGATAAAAATGGATGGCCCTTTGCGATTCACCTCGTGCGTCAAGCTGGCGTGCATAACTCAGCACCCAGTCGGCGTGTCGTCCGGCAATGACATTGTTCTTGAGGGCCAGTACGCGCTCCGCCGCCAGCCGCTGGTGTCCGGGATTAAAGGGATTCAAATAGGGATGGCGCTTTTCAACGGCATGGCTCAGAAGTGGAAGTGCGACAAAAAATGGAAGGGCCCACCACGCCATCCGCGCATTGGAATGGTCTGGTGATTTCGGCCTGCGATGCGGCCAAGCATACAGGGTCAGGCAAAGCGTGGCCGCCACCGCTCCCTCCCAGCCTTGGGGGGTGCGAAGCGAAAAGAAATCGCGGGTGTAGAGGGCAATGTTCAGCGGGACTAGAATGGCAAAGGCGACAGCGCCGAGCGCTTCCGCACCCAACTCCCGTTTCTGGCGTATGGGGACGTGGCTACGGAGGGCGTTTTGGACCTGCGCTTGCGCCAGTTCGTGGGCGGAACAGCGCGGGTCAAGCTGGAGGGCGGCGGCTTTGGCCGCTCGTTCTTCCGGCGGCAGCGGTTCAAGTTTGCGCATCAACTCACCAACCAGCGCTTCCCATCGTTCTGGGGGGACCGGTTTGCGCTGGGCTTCAGTCGCCAGCGCGCTGAATCTCAACCCGACGAAGAGCATCAGAATGACGGCCAAACCTGTGCCCGAGAATCCGCCGAAGAGGACGAGCGCTATCAGCGCAACCAGGATCGATTTCAGCAGATACTTATAGAGAATGCCTTTGACCATGGTGTCTCGCCGCACAGATTGCACCGGCATCGTATTCCCAGGCGAAGGTTGGGCCAATGATTTATTGGCTGATAGATGCTGGCGGTCAACCAACCAACAGCATCCAAAAGGGTCTCCGAATCTTCTCGCGGCTGGTTCCTGCTTGGTTCTTTCCCACCATCTCCGTTCCGGAGCACGGAGTTTCTTGTCCTTTTGCGTTGACGTGACATGTCCACCCTCAACACGACCACTGACAATTTCCGTCCATTACGGCACGCGCCCGGGGCTCGTGAACTCATAGTCCCCGGAGCCAATCGCAAAGACGGCCGAGCCGCCCTCCATCCGCAGGAATTGTACTCCGCGAGCGCTGGCAACCGGGTGACCGCTTTCGACCACCCGGGCGGGGTCGGTAGCGGGCACAAAGACGGTGGCCGTAGCCCCGACTGGAATGGTGAGCCGCAGCTTGAACTCCGCGCCCTGCTTCTGCCATTGGCTGACCACTTTGCCCCGCACCGAATTGTAGCTGGCGTTCACCCAGGTCAGGTCGCCGACCGGTTGTGGCTTGATCAGGATTTTATCGAAGCCCACCGCGTCGGGTGCGGGCTGAATGCCGGCGAGGACCTTGTAAAACCACTCGCTCACGGAGCCGAACATCGGATGGCTATGCGAAAAGGTGTTGTCGCTGAACTCCCAATGTTCCCAGAGCGTCGTCGCGCCCTGTTCGAGCATGTGACCCCAACCGGGGAACGTGCGCTGGTTCACGATGCCGTAGGCGAGCTCTGCACGACCGGCGTCCGCTAGGGCGTGTAGCAGATACTTCGTGCCGAAGATGCCGGTGCTGAGGTGGCCGTCATGGGCCGCGAGGTCGCGTTCCAGCACATCCACGGCGCGCGGTTGCTCGGCGGCGGGGACTAATCCGTGATAAAGGGCAAACGCCTGACAGGCCTGGGAGGCGATGTCGTAACGGCCCGAGCCGGGCTGGAGAAACTTACGATTGAAGGCCGCCTGAATGCGGGTCGCCGCCGCTTCGGCTGCGACGGCATCGGCCTTTTTGCCCAGCGCGTTAGCGAGTTGCGCAAAGAGCTTCACGTTGAAGAAGTAAAACGCGGTGCCGGTCAAGGCGCGCGGCTTGGAGGCCAGGCTTTCGTGATCGCTGATGCCATTGTCGAGAATGCCATCCGCCGCGCGCTGATGGAGCAGGTTAATCCAGCGCTTGGTGGCTTCGTATTGTTCCGCGATCAACCTTTGGTCGCCGTAATACTGGCGCAGTTGCCAGAGCAACAGGGGTTGCGCAGTGCCCCAGCCGACGGGACCAGACTGGTCGCCCAACCCTTCATCGCTGATGCCGACAAACGGCGAGGTTTCGGTGAAGCCGCCGTTGGGGCGCACGGCGTCGGTCAAATCGCGCGCCGCTTTCGCATAAAACCGCGACATGTCGAAGTTCAACATCGCCATTTCGCTGGAGGCCACAATATCGCCGCCATAGCCAAATTTCTCGCGGTGCGGACAATCCGATTGCACGCTGAAGAGATTGGCCAACTCGGTCCACAGCACCATTTGCTGAATGCGATTGAACATTTCGTTGGAGCACGCGAATGAGCCGACCGGGGTTACATCGGAGTTCAGCCGCAAACCTTCCAGCGCATCAAGCGGCGGCCGACCGGGATAACCCGTGACTTCGGCGTAACGAAAACCGTGAAAAGTGAAGCGTGGCGAATACGTCTCCGTGCCCTCGCCCTTCAAAATATATTCGTCGAGCTGGAAAGCGGTTTTCGGCTGGCCCACACCGTCGTAAACGTAATCTTTGCCGCCGCCTTTGATCTGGCCGGCCACCGCCGTCATGCCATTGAGCGAGCCATCGGGGTAAAGCAATTCGCCCGAGCGAATGCGGACGCGGCTGCCGGGCCGACCTTTCACTTTCAGCCGCACCCGGCCCGAGAAATTCTGACCGAAGTCGAATAGGAAAACGCCCGGCTTGGGTTCGGTAAGTTTGATGGGCTTGAGCACGCGAGTGACCCGAATAGGCGGCGCGTCTTGGGCCTGCAAGGGCCCGAGCGCCGGCGAATCCGCGAGCGCAACCGTTTCCCAGCGCGCATCGTCAAAGCCGGGACGATCCCAATTGGTTTGCTCGCGGCGGGCGTCATAGACTTCGCCCAAATAAACACTGTTGCGCAGAATCGGGCCCTCGCCCGCCTTCCAGCTCGCGTCCGTGCCGATGATTTGCTTCGTGCCGTCGGTGAACTCAACGACGAGTTGCGCGATCGCTCGCGGCTCGCCGATCGTCAGGGCATCGCGCGGATTGATGTGCCCCCACATGCGCAGCGGCAGGGGATTAAACCAGCCGTTACCGAGCATGATGCCGACGGCGTTTGGCCCCCGCTTGAGGAGCGCCGTGACGTCGTACGTCGAATAAAGCACCCGCTTGGCATAGCTGGTCCACCCCGGATCCAATTCGTGATCGCCCACCTTCCGACCGTTGATTCGCAGTTCATAATAACCCAGGCCGCTGACGTAGACGCGCGCGCGGGCGATTTTCTTCGGCAGCAAGAATTCCTGGCGCAACAGCGGACCCGGATGATCCTCGAACATTTCGGCTTCGGACATTGTCCCCCGCGGTTTCCGTGTGATCCAACGCGCCTGCCAGTCTTCTGGCGCGAGCAACGCCATTTCGAAGTGCGTCGGTTTACTATAGCTCGAAGCTTGGCCCGCTTCATCCCACACGCGGACGCTCCAGAACACACGTTGACCCGAGCGCAGTGGCTTTCCAGCGTAAACGATGTTCAAGGATTCGGCGGAGGCGACTTCGCCACTGTCCCACAGATCCGCCCGGTCCGGAGCGAGCTTCGCCGGGCTGGAAGCGGCGAGCACCTGATACCGGCTTTGAGCGGCGGCGCGCTGGTCGGATCGCAGGCTCCAGCTAAGCCGAGGCTGCGGGGTGGCGATGCCCAAGGGCATGGATTGCATCTCACATCGCAATTCCTGCGGCGTGACCGTCCCTTTCGCGGCCGCAGCCGGGCAAACGATCAGGCCAGGGAGGGAAAGCAAGATGACCAAACGAAAGATTTGAGACGCACTCATGTGCCGAAACTACCAAGAACCACCCCGCCTGGCACGCGCGAACCATCACGCCAGAAGCTTTGCACCTTTTATATCCTCCGAATCAGTGTTACCGGAACAAGAAGTCGTGATGGCTGTGTTGCGTGCTCGATTCGGACAGCGTCGATCCCGGCGCAGGGGGACGCTTCGGTAAACTTCCTACCATTCCTAACGCCGTATTTGTGCCAGGATCGCCGGATCCTTGATCTCCTCATCACGCGCCAGAAGCAACACCTTGCTGAGAATTTCCGCCGACTTCGGGTCATCATCCGCAAATGGCAGGAACAGCCGCCCACGATGCTGACTGTGGACTGGGACGATGAACACCATTCCGCCGGGCAGCTTGTGCGTGACCGCGCTGCCGAGATGCACACTGTAGTGGCCGAATTTCCCCTTGATCACCGCGACGCGCTCTTCCACGCGCAGGTTGGTAAGCTTGAGCACCGCCGCCGTTTCACGCACCAGCGCCGCGCGAGCCTCGATGGACGAGGCACTGGCTTCCGGATCCACCCCGCCGCGATGCGCCACGCTGACAACCAGGTCGAGGTCGCGCATCGTCTCGCTGAAAAGCCTTGGCGGCACCTCCGTCAGGCGGAGTCGGTCCTCACTGCTGCGCTTGGTGAAATAGACCGCCTCCAGCGTCAACCCTTCGACATCGGCGGGCGTCCACCACGATTCCTGAAACTCGATCCACGCCACCAAACCAGCTTCGTGAATGACCTTCCGCACGCCTTCCTCCGGGTGGCTTACCCAGCCGCGCCCGCCGAGCAAAGCCAGGGCCTGTCGGGGCCAGACTTGGTGGCCCGCGTAACGCCGCGTCTGTGTTGACTCGTCGCGCTCGGTCGCTGTGAGCGGATACAACTCGCGGAAGACCTGTTTGAACGGTTGCACCCGCTCGCGCGCAAAACACTCCCTTTGCCACGCGGACCATTCCTGCGGCGGCAGCAGGTCGAGCGGATGCGCGATGCGCAGGACTTCCTCCGCCTTCACGGCTTCGAGACTTCCATCGTGGCGCTCTAACACGCGGCCCTCCTTCACGGGATAGCCCGCGATGCCGTCGCCGCACAGCACCAACCCCCGGAGCACCGGAGCCAGCAGTGGATGCCGCAGCAGTTCGGGCAATTCGCGCCCGCGAATCGCGTCGCCGCGCACCATCAACGTCTCCAGCGAAGCGCGAATGCGGGCGGCCTGACGCTTCAACTCCGCCTTTCGCTCGCGCAACTCCACGAACTCCGGTCGCTTCCTCAGCGCCGCTGGCAAATCCTTGAGCGGTTTGCCCGCCTGCGTCACGGTCGTCTCGACTTCGCCCCAGGCATCCACGCCGAGCGACATCGTCACGTCCTTCACCGTGGCAGCAATTGGTCCATCGGCAAGGTCGGCGACGGCGCGCGCTTCCATCGCCCACTGCAACCGAATCGGGTCCGCGTAACCAGCAGTGCGCGCGAGATTGGCCAAGCCGATCTCAAACGCCCGCTTTTCGCTCGCCCGGCGTTGCGCCCCGAACGCGCGGCTGCCCCGGACAAATTCCTGCAAGACCTCGTAACGTCGCAGCACCGCCGCGTCCCGGCCTTTGGCGGGCAACGGCAACAAACCCAACGCTCGCACGGCGTCCTGCTGCCGCTGCCTATCGATGCGGTGAACGAGGTCCTTCTCCGACGCCTCGCCACACAGCGCGTCCGCGAACAAACGCGCGCGAGTGTGGCCGGTGCCAGCGGAGGCGTATTTGGCGGCTTCGCTCAGGACGGCCCAGCGTTTCGGACCGAGTTGTTCGTGGATACGTCGGAACCACGCCACGTCCACTGCGCCGTCCATGAGTTCGTCGCCAGTGAGCGGTGAGTGCAACGCCATCTCCGCGCGCCAGGTTTGCTTCACCGCGTCGTTCGCGTCCCACTCGGCGACCTTTGTGTGCGCGTGGACCCAGGCGATGCCTTCCGCGAGTCCGGCCCAACCCGTAGCCGCCTCGGCGTGCCGCGACCATTGCGGCGCATAGACCGCCGCTTCGACCAATCGCTCCGCCGTGAAGTCGCGTCCTTTCACCAGCGCCGCAAACCGCTCCGGCGGGTCTTCTGCCAACGGGAAACAACGCCGCAACAAATACCCAAACACCGTGTCGCGGTCGCGTTTTTCGTAGTCGAAGTGCCGGTCGAAAGATCGGCCCGCCAGCGCTTGGAGCAGCTTTAGGAACGTCTCCGCCCCTTCAACTGCATCGAGACTCAAGCAGGCTTCGGTGGCCACGGTCGGGGTGTCACCCCGCGCCAACTCGACCTCCAACAACCGCGCGCGGCAGCGGTCCACGATGGGGCGAAGTTGAGGATGCTGAACCAAAAGGAAATGTCGCCCGTGGCTGGTGGGGTGGCGCTGAGTGAGATCATTGAGATCCTCATACCAACCGGCTGGAAAGATTCCGTAGCGGGCCCGGTGGCCCACAAGCAAATGCTCGCAGACGTCTGCCGGGGTTACCGTGCCGAGTTCCAACGCGCCAACGATGTCATCAAGCCTTGGGCGCTGTGATTTGGCAACCGATTTTTCGTTCAAGCTGGCGATGCAGGCATCGAAGCCGCCCCGCCCCATGGGTTCGGAAGTTTTGGTGCGTTCGCCAGCAGACGCAGCGCGGGCTTTCGCCGTCTCGTAACGCCAGCGCAGCAGACGCCAGAGGCGGGTGTGATGTTCACCGCGCCATGCCTGCGGAAGTAACGTCCGCCCGAGCCGCGCCATGTGGAGCCAGCCATCCGCACAGGAAGCGCATTTAACGAAAGGCGTCTCCCGAGCCAAGGCCAGCGTGGACTCAAATCCATCAATCACAAACGACGGCCAATCACCGCCGGGCGGATCGAGACGCAACAGCCATTGGAAACACACTTCGCCCCAACGTTTCTGCGGATCGCTCTTGGCCCAATCCGGCCCAAAGATGGGGTCCAACCGTTTGCGTTCTGGCTCCGGCATGGCCGATTCGACCAATGTGCCTTCCCAACGCGCAAACTTCCGGGCGAGCAACCGGAGCAACTCGAAGCCATCGGGATCGCGCAGTTCAGTGCCGCGGCTCTTCAGCCACTCCAGCCAAACCGGGCGCAGCGGGATCGCCGCATCTGCGGCCTCCACTTTGGCGGGATCATCGGGAACGGCGGCGTAGTTGAAAGCGACTTCGAGATCGGCATCAAACTCGGTGTCATCCACCCAACTACGCAACCGAAACGTCTTCGTGTTTCGCGGTTGAAAGACGGCCTCAAGTGACCGTGCCAACCGCTCATTTGTGTCCGAAGCAAACGGGCCCGGACGCGCCTGCGGCTCCAGGGGCAGCGTGAGAGCGCTTGCCGGCGCCAACCCCAAGGCATCCGCCATGGTCAGCTTTGGCGGTGCGACGGAGAGAATCGCTTCCAGGTGTTTCATGTCAGCGGCGGTGAGTTTCCCGCCGGAATCTCCGAAACGCTCGGCGCGCTGGCTAGCTTCGCCCTGGGCGCGGTTGGCGGCGGAAAGCTGCCGGAGTAATTCCAAGCCGGCACTGCGAACGGGCGCTGACTTGGCAGCAAGCAGGCGGTCGGCGCTCGCGAGGGTGTCGGTGTCGGATTGCTTGAGCAACAGCGCCAGCACATGTTCGCGCAGATCTCCAGTTTTGCGGTCAAGCAGACTTTCCAACAGCGGCACCAATGAGGCTTCCAACAACTCCAGTTGCCGCAGCTCATGAGCCGCCACCGCGCGAACATCCGGGCTGGCGTCGCCCAGCATGTGTGCCAGGGCAACCCGGCCTGGAGCATCCTGCGCAGCCGTCTTGGCCAGCTTCGTGGCGAGCAAGTGACGCCCGTCGGGACTGAGCTTTGGCAGATGCCGCAATGCCAGCGTGGGAGAGCGATCGCCGCGATTGGCAAGGAGCCCTTCCAGCACAGTGTCAGGAGTCAGCGCGTATTGCTCCCACGGCCAGACGAGCGGCTGGAATGCAGGCAATGTCTTTGGCAGTCGTTCGAGCAAAGCGTCCAGCGCCTCAAAAAGTCCCGCCGCGCGAACCGATTCAGTGGCCTTGCCGCGAAAGACACCCGCCACCTCGGCCACGACGCGCCAGTCTTTGTCCGCGAGAAGCGGAACAAGCCGCTTGTGGGTCACGGCGCGGTTAAGAGTCCCGGTGAAGAACGCTACCACCCGGCGATGACTCGCGTGCGGATGCGCCAGCAAGTAGTCCAAGTCTTCAAGTTGAATTCGTCCGACGTCCTGAAACGCCTGCGCCCAAAGCCCGAGATACACCGTCTCCGCATCATTGCTGCGCAGGCCGGCGGCGAGGGCCGGCGGGTCGTCGAGGAACTCGAGAACTTTGCGGAGAAGGTGCTCCACCTTCCCACCGGAAGCGGCATCGAAGGGGAAACCGAACCAGCCGTTGAAGGCTTGCACGGTGGAACTGAAGCGAGCGAGCCGGTGTTCCAGAATCAACTGACCGAAGTGGCTGAACGACTCAGGAAGCGAGAATTCCAAACGATTAAGCACCTTTTGCCGCAGGCCCTCCTCGCGGCCCGCTTCGAGCAGAAGCTTGGTGAGAAGTTTTTTCAGTTCTGGCCGGCGAGAGCAAAGGCAGGCGTGGATAAGATCATGGGTCATTCGTCCGATTTCGTCCTGACCTTCGGCAATGCGCTGCACCGTGACGACCAGTTCGTCGGACTCCGGCCCACCGAGGTCCATCGCCGCCGCCAGGAGGACGCCAAGGCAATCGGTGTCCAGACCGAGCGCGTGACCATGCCAAGCCGCGAACCACGGCAAGGGGCGGTTCCCAAAGACGGCCAGCAGCGCGGTCGTTCTTGTCAGCCACTCCTGACGAAGCCCCAAGCCAGGAGCCTCATGGTTGGGTGATCGCCACGCGAAGCCAGCGCGATAAGGGAGCTGTCGCATGAGTTGCCAGCCGGCTTCAACAACTGCGCCCTTGCTTGGAAAAAGTCCCTCAAACAAAGCGGTGCGGTCGGCGACCGGCAAGCTGGCGAGCGCCTGGGCTTGCTCGAAATCCGGCTTCAGTTGCTCGGTCGGGATTTCGCGCCCCGTTGCGTCCACGCCGAGCAAAGCGCAGGCATTCAAGCGGAGATGGGCGGGCACCCGATCCATGGTGCTGAATAATTTCGGCTGCCATTCTTTGTCCTGGCAGGCGCGCAGTCGGTCGCGAATGTCTTTGATGGGAAGAGGCACGATGGGAAGAGGTGGAGAGTCTGGTCAGGCTCCGGCCAGAAAAGTGAGGCGGACAAATATGAGCCGGCTGTCCGGTGCCAGCCAGACTTGCCGGTCCAGTTCGCGCTGTTCCTCGCCGTCGAGGATGACGAGATAGAGACCGTCTCCAAAGGCTTGCCAAGCCGTTACAACGGCTGCGTCTTCGTCCACAGGCTGATTCAAGTCGTGTCCCCCTGGAATCACGCGCCCTCCTTGGACGCCCTCCGCAATATTCCGCTCGGTCAGTACGCGGACGAAGCGTTGATCCCGCTGACGCGCACCAAAGGCACGGACCTGCTCGCAAACGACGCGGCGGATGACCTCGCGCAATGTGAGCGATTCACCGTTGGATGTGAAGTTCGGCGGCAATGGCAAGGACCAGTCCGGGAGAAGTGGCTGTGTTCGACCCAGAGCCTGGACGCTAATGGTAAGATGGGCAGTCATTGTTGCGCGGCGGATGGTGCGCGAGGGCGCCCTTTTGAGTCAAGGGTTCGCGCTTCTCTGCCGGATCGGGAAGCCATACAATCCCAATCCAATGGCCGCGACGCTTTACAAGTTTTTGCCGTGCAATGCTCACATTACTAGCGATGTGCTTTTGGGTAACTTTCTCGAGTACGTCGAATCCCGCCGGCTCACACTTTATCCCGCGCAGGAATCGGCCATCCTGGAATTGTTCGAGGACAAGAACGTCATTCTGAACACGCCCACCGGGTCAGGCAAATCGCTGGTGGCCACGGCGCTGCACTTCAAGGCCATCGCCCAGGGACGTCGCTCCATCTACACCTGCCCGATCAAAGCGCTGGTGAACGAAAAGTTCATGGCGCTGTGTCGCGAGTTCGGTCCGGACAACGTCGGCCTCAGCACCGGCGACGCTTCGGTCAATCGCGATGCGCCGATCCTCTGCTGCACCGCGGAAATCCTCGCCAACATTGCGCTGCGGGAAGGCGCGGAGGCCAACGTACAGGACGTGGTCATGGACGAATTCCATTACTACGCCGATCGCGAGCGCGGCGTAGCGTGGCAGGTTCCCTTGCTCACTTTACCGCACACGCGCTTTCTCTTGATGTCCGCGACGCTGGGCGACACGACATTTTTTGAGGAAGAACTCACGCGGCTCACCGGGCGTGCGACCGTCGCGGTTGCGTCCACCGACCGGCCGGTTCCGTTGTCGCATGAGTATTCGGAACTGCCGTTGGCCAAGACGCTGGAGAGTCTTGCAGCGGATGGGCGGGCGCCGGTGTATGTGGTCCACTTCACGCAACTGGAAGCCGCGCAGAGCGCGCAGGATTTCACCAGTATCAATGTCTGCACGCGCGAGGAGAAAGCCGCGATCGCCACCGCGCTCGAAGGGTTCAAGTTCAGCAGCCCGTACGGACCGGACATCAAGAAATGGCTGCGGCATGGCATTGGGTTGCACCACGCCGGGTTGCTGCCGAAGTATCGCGTGTTGATCGAGCAACTCGCGCAGAAGGGTCTGCTGAAAGTCATCTGCGGCACGGACACGTTGGGCGTTGGCATCAATGTGCCGATTCGCACCGTGCTGTTCACGCGGCTGTGCAAGTATGACGGGCAAAAGACCGGCATCCTAACCGCGCGGGACTTTCATCAGATCAGCGGCCGGGCCGGGCGCAAGGGCTTTGATGATCGCGGCTGGGTGGTGGCGC
>JADLHS010000225.1 GCA_020848635.1 Limisphaerales bacterium | reverse complement strand
GTTGAGGAAGAAATCAATGCAGACGTAATACTCCAGCTTCTCCAGCGCCTCGCGGATCATGTTGTTGTTCGGCAACGAGACGAGCGGATTGAAGCAGATGCTGATCAGCCCCTTGATTTCGCCGCGATGAATCGCCTCCATGATTTCGTAGGCGGTGAGCCCCTTGCCGGGCATGTCCTTTTCCTCGATGCCCCACACCTTGCTGATGTATCGGCGATGCTCGGGATTTTCGATGTCGCGATTGCCGGGAAGCTGGTCGCACTTGTGGCCGTGTTCGCGTCCGCCCTGGCCATTGCCCTGGCCGGTGATCGTGGCGTAGCCGCAATAGGGTTTGCCGATGCGGCCTGTGGCGAGCACGAGATTGATGCAGGCCAGCACGTTCTCGACGCCTTTGCTTTGATGTTCGATGCCGCGCGCGTGCAGCAGGAAACTGGTCTTGGCCGGCCCCCACCATTTCGCCGCTTGCAGAATTTTCTCCTTCGCAATGCCCGTGGTGCGCTCGGCCCAATCCAGATCGTAGGACTCGACAGCCTTCTTGGCTTCCTCGAAACCGCTCGCGTGATTGGCGATGAATTCGTGATCGAGCCAGTCGTGTTTGATGAGTTGATGCAGGATCGCGCCGTAGAGCGCGGAATCACGACCGGGCCGGATGGGCAGATGCAGATCAGCCGTGCGGGCAATCGGCGTGAGCCGGGGATCAACGACAATGAGCTTGGCGCCGTTGTCTCGCGCCTGCCAGATCCAATGCGTCAACGTGGGGAACGTTTCGCTGACGTTGGTGCCGCAAATCATGATGATTTCGGCGTGGGCCAGGTCGGAATAATTGTTGGAGGCGCGGTCGAGGCCGAAGGCTTTCTTGTTGCCCGCTCCGGCGCTGACCATGCAGAGCCGCCCGTTGTAATCCAGGTTCTTCGTCTTGAGCGCGACGCGGGCAAACTTGCCGACGAGGTAACTCTTTTCATTCGTCAGCGACACTCCCGACAGCATCGCGAACGCATCCTTGCCGTATTTCCCCTGGATGCGTTGAATCTCGGCGATCATCCCCTCATAAGCCGTATCCCAGCCGATGGGCTTGAAGCCTTTGCCTTCGACGCGCTCAATCGGGTCGAGCAGCCGGTCGGGATGATTGTTTTGCAGGTAACGCTGGACGCCTTTCGGGCAGAGCCGGCCTTCGTTGAAGGGGAACTCCTCCCACGGCTCAAAGCCCACGATGCGATTGTCCTTCACGAGCAGCTTGATGCCGCATTGCATTCCGCAAAAACAACAGTGGGTCTTTACGACTTCGTCCGGCTCATCGCGGCCCGGATAGCCTTGCGTGGGCGGAAAATTCAGCGACGGCCCGAACCGGGCAATCACTTCTTCAGCAGAGACAGGTAGTGTGGCCATGATAATTTTATCCGAACAACGAACCGGCTTTCTGCCGCGCCTTGAGATGGGCTTTCGCCAAGAGGGCGCGCTTTCCTCGTGGACTGTAATCCACATGTGATGTGCCGTCCTTGCGCGCGTAGTTGAAACCCATCTCGGCGGCCACCGCCTTCACATCATCCACATGCATTTGCGAATCAAAAGCCTCTCCGGTATGCGGACAGACCGCCTGTGGTCCTTCCGCTCCCGCCTTGCGATAGATCGCGATGCCGAGTTGCGCCGGGCGCTGGATGATGTGGTAAAACTTTCCGAACGGCATCCAGAGCAGGAACAAAATCACCGTGATGGCGTGGGTGATGGCCATGAACTGGTGGGCTTTGCCTTCCATGAATTTGTAGTCGAGGCTGATCCCCAGTCCGGTGACGGAGATCGCCAGCAACAACAGCAACGGCAACCAATCACCCTCGAACGTCTGGATGGCAATCTGTCCGGCGTGCGTGAGCCGGCGGCGCATCATGATCATCACGCCCGCGATGACGAGGATGGCCGACCAGTTCAGTCCGTTGAAAATAATTTCCGCCAGCACGGTGTGGAGCGGAAACTCCATGACTTTGAAGCCGAAGGTGAAAATCTCATAGGTGTTGATGCCCCCGGGCTTCAACCCAAAATGAATCCACCCGAAGACGAGCGGAAAGGTGATGGCAAAGGCGAGGAAACTCCCCCACGCCATGAGCATGTGCCCATAACCACGCGCCTTGCCCCGGTTGCGGATGAATTTCTGTCCGAGGAACTGGACAATAAAGTGACGCACCAATTCCCAGCCATAGGCAATCGTTCGCCCAGTGAAGAAAAGTTTCCAGCCGCGCGCGAAATAACGCCAGGTGGGCGGACGTTGCAACCAGACGGTGTAACGATAGACCACCCCGAAGCACGCAAAGATGCAGCCGAAGAGATAGGCAATCAGCGCGGGGTCGAAGTTCCCCAGATTGCGCGAGCCAATCAGAATCGAGGCGACCAGCAGCAAGGTGACTGCGGCGGCGATCAGCGCGGCGCGTAGGTTTAGCGTGTTGAACATCGGTTCAGTTTATTAGTAGAAAAACTCTACCTAGTATTTATTGCTGCGCCCATCCAAAAATCTCGGATCGGATATTGGTGTCTCAATGCGAGCCGCGTGAGGTGGATCCAGCTCCTTTTGATTCCACACAGGTAGAATAGGACGGAAATGCCTTCAGGCTTTCCACTAGCATCACAAAACTACGCGGCCAAATGCGACCTGTAATTGACATAGGTCAAAGGCGGTCTTGGCGGCTTTGCTACACTCACCCTGTGCCCGACCTGTCCATCATGCAGACCGTCCTGCTGCTCAGCGCCATCGCGGTGGTGGCATTCCTGTATTCCTCGGTTGGTCATGGCGGAGCGACCGGCTACCTGGCCGTGGCGGCGTTGCTGGGGCTCACGCCTGCCGTAGCGCGGCCAGGTGCGTTGTGGATGAATTGCGCCGTGGCCTCCATTGCTTTCTGGCGGTTTCAACGCGCAGGATTCTTCGATTGGAAAATCTTTTGGCTGCTTGCGGCAGCCTCCATTCCCTGCGCATGGCTGGGCAGTCGGCTGCATCTGGAAGGCACGGCTTACGCACTGGTGCTTGGCGGGGCGCTACTGGCGGCGGGCTGGTTTCTCGGTTGGGGACGGCGCGCGTCCACTGATGTACTACCGCCCCGGCCAGTCTTGTGGCCGCTGACGGTGCTCGCGGGCGGCGGGCTTGGTTTCCTTGCCGGACTCACCGGCATCGGTGGCGGGGTGTTCCTCACACCGCTGTTGATCTTCCTGAACTGGACACCGGCAAAAGTTGCGGGCGGCATTTCGGCATTGTTTATCGTGGTGAATTCCGTTGCCGGGCTCGTCGGGCTTGGCGGCAAGGCGCTGGTCTGGCAGCCTGTTTTTATCGGCGCGGTTACGGTTGGCGTGGCGGGGGCGCTGCTCG
The DNA here is from genome assembly GCA_020848635.1 of Limisphaerales bacterium. Lineage (GTDB taxonomy): Bacteria > Verrucomicrobiota > Verrucomicrobiia > Limisphaerales > JADLHS01 > JADLHS01. The sequence goes on along the minus strand of JADLHS010000225.1, from coordinate 4,062 downwards.
GCACGCACTTGGGCGTGAACCGCTGGCGAACGACCACCTTCCGCCGCGCACTCGCCAGCGTATTGTGGATCGCGGCGGGAAAACTCATTCTCACGGGCAAATAATTATGCGTATTCTCTTCTTCGCCCATCTCAAGGACATCACGCGCTGTGCTGAGATGAACCTACCCGGCGGTGACTTGGACGCCGACGGCCTTTGGCAGAAACTTATTGAAGCACATCCACGACTGGATCAATTTCGCACTTCGGTGCGATTGGCGAAGAACTCCGAATACGTCAGGCGCGACGCACGTTTCACCGACACTGACGAAGTGGCGTTGATTCCGCCGGTATCCGGCGGCTGAACTCTCACGCGCATGAAGATCGAAATTCGACTCACGGACATACCCATCGCGGAGCATTTATCTGCCCCGGCATCGGGAGTGGGGGCTGGCGCGTGGGTGGAATTTCGTGGCATGGTCCGCGGTGAAGAGAACGGTGGTGTCATCGCGGCGCTGGAATACGAGGCGTATTCGCCAATGGCAGAGACCGAGATACGGCGGATCATCACGGAACTGACAAGCGGTCAGTCGTGCCTGTTCGTTCGCGTGATTCACCGGGTCGGCATTGTGCCCGTGGGCGAGGCAGCGATTTGCGTTGGCATTGCCGCACGGCATCGCGCCGAGGCGTTCGGTCTGCTCACCGAGTTTATGAATCGGTTGAAACGGGATGTGCCCATCTGGAAGTGCCGCGCTTTGACCGCCGACGAGCTGGCTGAATTGAAAACCCAATGAACTTGCCCGCCGCCAATAACCGCGCTGCCAGTGCGCACGAGGTGCTCAAACTGGTTCGGGAGATTTGCCCTCCGCTCGCGGCGGAGCGCGTGTCGCTCCCGCACGCGGCCGGTCGCATGTTGCGCGAGCCGGTTAGTGCGCCAGAGGATCAGCCGCCATTCGCCCGTTCCTCGGTGGATGGTTTCGCGGTCCGATTGGATGACACTGCGGCACGATTCCGAGTCGTGGATGAAATCCGGGCCGGCGATTGGAAGCCGCGCCAGCTTCAACCGGGCGAAGCCGTGCGCATCGCGACAGGAGGCGCACTGCCGGGCGACGGCTTGCAGGTGGTGATGCGCGAAGATGCGGAACGTGAGGGCGAGTTTGTCTCGTTCTCGCGGCGCGACAGTGAACGTAACATCCGTTTTCGCGGGGAGGACGCTCACACCAGGCAAATCTTAGTCGAGCCGGGAATACCACTTCGCCCCGGCACGCTGGGTTTGCTGGCGAGTGTTGGTTGCACGCTACCACTGGTCACGAAACTGCCACGAGTGTTGCACCTCGCGACCGGCAACGAAATTGTGCCGCCAGAGGAGACGCCGCAAAGCGGGCAAATCCGGGACTCGAACTCGACGCTGGTGCGGGCGTTCCTTGATCAATGGCGCATCCAGCCAACCCAGTTACGCGTGCCGGAGGATGAAGCTGCCGCCCGAACCGCGCTGGAGTCTTCGGCTCGCGAGTCCGATCTGATTCTGGTTTCCGGCGGTGCGAGTGTGGGCGAACATGACTTTACCCGCCATCTGTTGGAACAAATTGGCTTCACGATCCACATCAGCAAGACCACGGCGCGTCCGGGCAAGCCGCTCATCGTAGCCCAGCATGGCAACAAGGTTGCATTCGGTTTGCCGGGCAATCCACTCGCGCATTTCGTCTGCCTCAACCTTTACGTCCGCGCGGCCCTGGATGCATTCGTCGGGCGGCCAGTTGCGTCCGCCTTTCAGACCGGGGTGCTGCTGACTGAGTTGCACGCGGACGGCAACGCCCGCGAAACGTTTTGGCCTGCGCAGTGGGGGTTGCGGGATGGCGTCGCCACACTCACGCCATTGCGCTGGAGCAGTTCGGGTGATCTCACATCGCTCGCTTCGGCCAATGCGTTGATCCGCGTGCCAGTGAGTGCGGAACGGCTGGAGCGCAGCGGTTGGGTTGAGTTTATCTCCACAGAAATAAGTTCATGAGTTCTCCAAAAACATTTTCACATCTCAATACAGCGGGAGCGGCGCGCATGGTGAACGTCGGCGCAAAGCCGGTGCAACGCCGCCGGGCGGTGGCCGTCGGCAGGCTGGTGTGCCAGCCGGCCACGATCCGCGCGCTCAAGCGCAGCGCGCTACCCAAGGGCGACGTGCTGACCGTGGCGCAGATTGCCGGCATCCAGGCCGCCAAGCGCACGGCAGAATTGATCCCGCTCTGTCATCCGCTCGCGTTGTGCCATGTGGCCGTGAGCTTCCGCGTGCGCCGCACGGCAATTGAAATCGAGTGCGTGGCGGAGACGACATCGCAGACCGGTGTGGAAATGGAGGCGTTGACCGGCCTCAGCGTGGCGGCACTGACGTTATACGACATGTGCAAGGCCGTGGACAAAACCATGCGCATCGAGGGCGTGCGCGTCACGGAGAAGACAAAGCGATGAAGATTGGACGCATCACCGTCAGTGACCGGGCCAGCGCCGGCGTCTATGAAGACCGGAGCGGGCCGGAGATCGAGGCTGCGTTGCGCGTGCATTTCCACGAGGCGCAGTTCGATGCGGTCATCGTGCCGGATGAGGTGGAGATAGTGGCCGCGGCGCTCTTGCGGTTCACGGATGATCTGACGTTTGATCTGGTGGTGACGACCGGCGGCACAGGTGTTTCAGCCCGCGACGTGACCCCGGAAGCCACGCGGGCTGTGCTGGAAACCGAACTGCCCGGCTTTGGAGAGGTGATGCGGATGGCTTCGTTCGCCAAGGTCAAGACATCAATTCTGTCGCGTGCCACGGCCGGCATACGCGGCCATTGTCTAATCGTAAACCTGCCAGGCAAACCTGCCGCCGTGCGCGAGTGCCTGGAGATTCTTGCGCCCGCCATTTGTGAAGGCGTGGCACATCTGCGCGGCGAAGATCCGCACACGCCAACCATTCAATCATCACCAAAACATGAGTGAGAAAGCCTGCCACCTAATTTCACCGCCCCCCGCGAGCGCCACGCAGGATACCTTCGGGCGCGTGGTGGATTATCTCCGCGTCTCCATCACCGACCGGTGCAATGAGCGTTGCCTCTATTGCATGCCGGAAGGCTACAAAGGATGGGAACGTAAACCGGATCATCTGACAGCGGAGGAAATTGTCCGCGTGGTGCGCGTGGCGGCGGGCATGGGTTTCCGCAAGTTCCGGCTGACCGGTGGCGAGCCACTGGTGCGCGCGGACGTACCAGAAATCGTGCGGACGATGGCGGCCATTCCCGGCGTGGAACACATCGGCATTTCGACGAACGGATCAAAGCTTGGGGTGTTGGCGCAGCCGCTGCGTGATGCGGGGGTGGGCACGGTGAACGTGAGCCTCGACGCGCTTGATCCTGCAGTTTATCGCCGCATTACGGGCGGCGACTTGAACGCTGTGCTGGCCGGGATTCGCGCCGCAGTAGCGGCGGGCTTTGAGCGGGTGAAGTTGAACTGCGTGCTCATGCGCGGCGTGAACGAGCACGAACTCTGGCCGCTGGTGCTGTTCGCAGCAGAACACGGATTGCCGCTGCGTTTGATTGAATTGATGCCGGTCACCACCACGGATGTTTTGACCGAGAAGAACTTCATGCCGGTGAGCGAGGCGATGGAGTTGCTGCGCCTGAAGGATGAGTTAATTCCACAGCCGGACTGGCGGCTTGGCTTCGGCCCGGCCAAGTATTATCAGTTGAAACACACCGGCGCGCGGGTGGGTTTCATCGGTGCGATGACCAACCTGCATTTCTGTGAAACGTGCAACAAGATGCGTCTGACCGCCGACGGTAAGGTGAGACCCTGTCTCGGCGACCACGGCGAGATTGATTTGCGGGAAGCGCTGCGCCACGCGTCCGATGACGTGGCGGTGCGGGAATTGTTGGCGTCTGCGCTGCAACGCAAACCGCTGGAACACCAATTTCGCGGCTCTTACCAACCCTGTCGTCCGATGACCGCAATCGGCGGCTGACCGATAATGCCGAAAGGAAAATCAACATGATGCCACCGCTAAACAAATTCAAACGCTTCGACGTGCGCGAAATGATTCGCGACGGCGTCGAGCCATT
>JADLHS010000224.1 GCA_020848635.1 Limisphaerales bacterium | reverse complement strand
CTCCTCAAAGACGGGTGGGGCAGACAAGCAGAGTCCTGTTTTGCTAACTACACAACTTGTCCTGTTTTGCTCGCCCCGCGACAGATGAAGTGCGACAGATGAAGTGCGTAAAGTGGCGAGTTGGCGAGTTTCAAAGCTTTGTCGGTGGCACGGGCGGAAAGGGCCTTGGAGGTGACCAATTCTATCAGCACCAAAGCTGACCCCGCCGCCGGGCCGGACCAGACGACACCGGCCAGCGCGGCCTGCGCCCGCGAGAATCGGTCATTGCATCCGCCCCTGCCAACATGATGCCGCCGGTCGTCGCCGCCCTGCTGGTTTTGGCCGGCCACCGCGGAGTTTTAGACGCCCACACTCCCCGGAAGCGCGGACGGACACGGCAGCGCTGAACGCGTCAGCGGGATGCTCATTCCCGTCGCGCATGCGCCCGATACGCCGGCAACCGGTTTCCCGAACCGCCGCCGTGGTGGTGTTACGCTATTCGTGTTGCGTATTACACGCGGTTCAGTAACATCCCAGTCACATTAGGTAACACTGCACTTTTGGTCGCCACATGGAAAAACCTGCTTCCATCCACCGGCTCCCAGCCTTCTCGCTCATGGAGTTGCTGGTGGTCATCGCCATTATCGCGCTTCTGGCGGCGCTGCTGCTGCCATCTCTCAGTCAGGCCAAGGAGCGCGGCAAGCGCATCGCCTGCGTCAGCAATCTCCGCCAGATCGGCATCGCCACGCAGCTCTACGCGGATGAAACGAAGTCCTACCCGCCAGCCTGGATTGATTCCACCACGCGCTGGATGGATTTGATCAAAACCCAACTCGCAAAGAATGCCGGCGTTTATCTTTGTCCTTCCGATCCCCAACGCATTGCGGTGACGTGGGACACGAATGTCTTCCTCAGCTACGGCATCAATACCTTCAACCTCTCCGGTAAGGACTATTGCTTCTGGTATGGCGTCAAGGCCGACAATGTCCGCCGGCCCTCCAACACCATCCTCTTCGCCGACTGCACGCCCGGCAAATACTACTGCGGCGGCGGCAGTTCCTTTACCAATCCCGTCGTGGACGTGGACTATCGCCATGCAAAAAAGAGTTTCGTCGCCGCCTGCTGCGACGGCCATGTCGAAGTAAAAACCACCTGCACTCAAGACGAATGGGATGCACGGAAATAGAACCCGTTGACTCCATGAACATTATGAACCTGAAACAAACGACTTTGCTACTCACCCTCGGCGCGGGCTTGTTACCGCTCGCGGCCCACGCCGGTTTCTCTCTCCCGTCCGGCTCGGCTTCGCCCGGCCACGGCATCAGCAATGTGCTATCCGGCAGTATCGCCAATGGCGCGCTGTATTGGCAAAGCACCACCAACTGGTTGAATACGGCCACGCCGCCGAAGCCCTACGCCGTCACCAACGACTACAACCTGCCAGCCTGCGACTCCATCGCAGTCGCGCGCATCGCGACCACCATTTGGGGTGGCACGGCCAACTACATCAGCGAAATGACCGTCACGATCAATGGCGCGAACCTGCCCGCCGCCAATCCAATCATTTTCGGTTCGACCACCGATACAAACCCGGTTTTCAGCGCCAACAGCGCCAATACCTATGGCTCGGGTTCAGGTGTCTGGCTCGTAACGTTGCCTGTGCCACCGGAAATGCTGCTCAAGGATGGCACACCGAACACGATCATCGTCTCGCAAACCAGTCCCAACGGCTTCGACGGGCGCGTGCAACACGTCACGCTGTTGGCGATTTACCAAAAGAGCAGTCTGGCCAATACGTTTGACTACTCGATTGCCGAGGGCGGTGGCGACATTTACAAGACGCCCACCGGCACTCAGGTTTCGCAGCGCACCGTCGCCTTCGACCCGGTAAATCCGGCGGGTGCGACAGCAGCCAAGCTGCAAGTTCTCTATACCTACGGCGACGCCCTCAACGACCGGCTCTATTTCAACGGCACACAATTCGGCAGCGACAACGTGGCTGATTGGAGCACGGCGGTGGTCAACAACGGTCCGTCCAAAGTGAACTTTGATGTGCTGGGCAGTCTTGTGGCGAGCAACACGGTTAGGTTCTCATTGGGAGCGGACGTGCCCGCCACGCAGGAGACCGGCCTCCGCCCGCAGCTCGCCGCGCTCGCGGTGACACGTCCGGCAAGCATTCCACTTCCATCTCTCACCATCAATAGTGCTGGCGTGATCGCTTGGACGACGAACAGCGCTGGATTCTCGCTTGAATCCAACACCAATCTGGTCGGAAGCACTTGGACTGCCGTGACAAACACGCCGACGGTTTCGGGCAATCAATTCACCGTCCCCATGAATCTGTCCGAAGCCCAACAATTCTTCCGGCTAAAGAAATCCAACTGACCATGACTGCTGTTGACCAACTTCGCGAACTGTTCCACCACATCGCCGCCTTTCTCGTCTGGCCGGTGCTGTTGGGACTGCTGGGACTCCTTGCCGCCATGCTCGTTTCCCTCGGCGCATTCTTGCGTGAGACGTGGTATCGTCGGGCAGGTCGCAGCTTAGCCTTGGAGCGTGCCAAGAAGGCGTTGGATGAAATCGCCGCCAACCAACCCGGCGAAGGACTCGACCTTCGTTTGGAAGAAAAGCTGCAAAACACCGAACGCGAACATTGGCGGGCGCTCGGACGGTTGCGCCTCGCCGTTCGCGTCGGTCCGTCACTTGGCCTCATGGGCACTTTGATTCCAATGGCCGATGCGTTGCAAGGGTTGGCGGATGGCAACCTGCCTGCGCTCGCCAGCAACATGGTCACCGCCTTTGCCGCCACCGTGATTGGCCTCACCATCAGCGTGGCTGCCTATCTGATTGCCGCTGCCCGTGAAAGCTGGGTGCGCGCCGACTCACAGGAATTGGCGTTTCATGCGGAACGTTTGCTTCGGGTAGGGAAGGGAAAGGAATGACCATGCGATTCGTTCATCGCCATCGTATTTCCGCCCACGGTCCTGCGCCCGGCCAGGATGAAGACCCGCTGGCTGGCATTGCCAATTTGTTTGATGTCAGTGTCGCCTTCATCGTCGCGCTCTTGATCGCACTGTTCGCCTTGTTCTCCTCGGGCAAGCTGCTGGACAAAAACTCCAACGTCACGCTAGTGAAGCAGGCCGAGAACGGGGAGATGGAAATCATCACCAAACAGGGCGGGCAGATCAAAGTCCAGAAGGTCACGGACAAGACGCTCTCTGGTCAGGGCACGCGGCTGGGCACGGCGTATCGCCTCGCCAACGGTCAGGTGGTTTACGTGCCAGACGACGAGGGGAAACCGAAATGAGCGTGGCAGCGATTGTAGCGGCGGGCATCCCTGCCTGCCGTAGAGCCGGGCTTCCAGCCCGGCGGGAAAAACGTCGCTTGCCAACCAGCATGCGGGAATATCCTGCCGGCCTTAAAATTGCCGCCGCCTTTTCCGGGCGGCAGGATACCGCCCTCTACGGCAGGCAGGGATGCCTGCCGCCACCACTGCTGCGCCTCGCCATCGCGCTGTTCATCCTCCTGATCGGCTTCAGTTCCTTCGCCGCTCCAATTAAAATCTCCCTGCTCACGGGCGATGCCCAGTCAGCCGCCGCCATCGGTGCAATCACAGAACTGCGCCGTGACCCTACGTTGAAAGATGTAACCGTGCGGGCCTTTCCGCGCATTGAATTGTCCGAAGCGGATCGCCGCTTCGTGCGGGAGAGCGACATCATTGTTGGCTACCCGCGTTATGGCGCATTGCTCCGGGCCCTAGCGCCGGAGATTCGCATAGCGGCTGACCGGGGCGGCTTTGTCGCTGGCGTTGGCGGAGCACTCGACCCGGATTTTGCCGACCTGGGTTTCAAACTCGACGCCGCTCTCGCCGCGTATTTCGACGGGGGCGGTCAGGCCAATCTGGTGCAGATGGTTCGCGCCGCACTCGCTCGCAAGCATTTCCCCAGCTTGAAATTCCTGCCAGCGTCCGTGTTCCCGGAGTTCGGTTTCTTTGATCACGCCAGTCGCCGGGCGTTCGCAAGATTTGAGGACTATTCCGCAACGTATCTTGCTGAAAAGCCCGACCGCCACGACCGCCCGTGGATCGGCGTCTATTTCTCGCGCGACACCGCCACCGCCGGCCAGACCGAATTGCTCTCGGCCATCAACGCCGCTTTGGAAGCGCGTGGCTTCAACGCCCTTTTCGGTTTTGGTTATCCCGCCGATGCCGCGTTGCCGGTTTTATTTCTCAACACGAACGGACAAAGCCGCGTCGAGGCGGTTGTTGGGTTGACGCTGAAGATTGGCAATGTTCCCGACAAACTCGCTCCCTTGCTGGCGAAACTGGATGTTCCGATTCTTAACGCGATTGCACTGAACAGTCAGAGCCGCGCCGAGTGGGAACGCTCCGCCAGCGGTTTGGATTTCATCGAACGTTCCTGGCAGGTCGGTAGCGCGGAGCTGGCCGGAGCGATAGCGCCAACCATCGTTGCCTCCAAAGAAAAGCTCGTGGACGTGGCCACCGGTGAAACCTATGTGATGACGATGCCGATTCCCGAGCGCGTCGAGCGGTTGGCGGACCGGGTGCAGGCATTGGTGCGCTTGCGCCATGAACCTCCCGCTGCCAAGCGCGTGGCGGTCATCTACTACAACTATCCGCCGGGACGCGCGAGCATCGGCGCTTCGTATTTGAACGTGTTGCCGCAGTCGTTGCTGCAAATTCTCAACCGGCTGCGGGCGGACGGCTTTGCCGCCAACGGTGCGCCAACCAACGCGGATGAACTGTTCACGGCCATCCGCACGTTTGGTAACAATCCAATGCCTGGAACAAACGTGCTGACTGAGCTCGACCAACTGGCGCGTTCCGGCCGGGTGCAACTACTGCCGGTTTCGGAGTACCGCCAGTGGTTCGATCAATTGCCCGCCAGCCTGCGTGACACAATCCGCTTCAAGTGGGGTGAGCCGGAGTCTAGCAAGGTCATGGTCTGGCGTGACGATTCGGGCAAGGCTTTCTTTGTGCTGCCTTCTTTGCGTTGGGGCAACTTAGTATTCGGCGCGCAGCCGACCCGTGGCTGGGATCAGAACATCGAAGCGGTTTATCATGATGTGACCCTGCCGCCGCATCACCAATACCTCGCGTTCTATCTCTGGCTGCAAAAGAATTTTAAGGCGGACGCGATGATCCATGTTGGCACACACGCCACGCACGAATGGCTGCCGGGCAAGGAAGTCGGTTTCACCGCCGCTGACACGGGCGAAGTTCTTGTCGGCGCAGTGCCGCAGTTTTATCCGTTCATCGTGGACGACATCGGCGAAGGCTTGCAGGCAAAACGCCGGGCGATGGCCGCGATGATCACCCACCTGCCGCCGCCGCTGGACCGCGCGACGTTGAACCCCGAACTCCGCGAGGTTTCCGGCATCCTCAACGATTACCACGTCGCGAAGGAAAAAGGCTCAGTCGCCAGTGCCGACCTGCTGCGCAATCTCGCCCAGCGTTGCGAGAAGTTGGGACTCTTCAAAGACCTCGCTATCACGATCGCCCCCGAGGCGCAACTCAACGACGAGCAAATCGAGGAGATTGAACATCATCTGAAGAAAATCGGTGAACGGATGACGCCGTTCGGGATGCACACGTTCGGCATTGCACCCGATGAGGCGAAACGGGCGGCCACCGCCGAGGCGATTCTTTCCCTCGAACCAAACCTTGCACCCGCAGAACACGACCGCCGAAAGACAGACTTGATGGCGCGTCTGGAAGCTTCAGGCCGTGCTGAACTGGATGCCCTGTCCGCCGGACTTGCTGGCCGCTACATCGCCGCCGGGCCAGGCAACGATCCCATCCGCAATCCCGAGGCGTTGCCAACGGGGAAAAACCTTTACGGCTTCGATCCGGCGCGATTGCCCACGGTGGCGACTTATGCGGCGGGTTCAAGGTTGGCGACCGATTTGATCGAGTCGTATCACAAGCGACACGACGGCCAGTTCCCCGACCGGTTGGTTTTCAACTTGTGGGGCACGGAAACCAGCCGGCACGAAGGCGTGATGGAAGCGCAGATTCTCGCACTGATGGGCGTGCGGTCGAAATGGGATGCGCGCGGGCGCGTGCAAGGCGTGGAGTTGATTTCCCGCGCTGAACTGGGCCGCCCGCGCGTGGATGTCACCGTGATTCCATCGGGGCTATATCGCGACTTGTTTCCGACCTTGATGCTGTTGCTCGACCAGGCCGTGAACGCGGTTAAGACCGACACCAGCGAGGATAATCCCTTGCTGCGAAACATCGCCGCCGCCCGCGCCGAACTCGAAGCGCAAGGCGTCTCACCTGCCGATGCCGGGCGGTTTGCGTCGGTTCGCCTGTTCAGTCTGCCCTCGGGTGTCTATGGCACGGGTTTGGAACAGGCCATTCACCATCCCGATACTTGGAATGATCAACACGATGTTCCTAATGTGTTCTTCAACCGCATGAGCCACTTGTTCGGACAGGGCTTTTGGGGCACACGCGCGGTGGGCGGCACGAACTGGAATCTTTCACCGACGGTCCTGCGCCTCGCGCTCAAAAGCGCGAAGGGTGTGGTTCACAGCCGTTCCTCCAACGTCTATGGCGCGATTGATAGCGACGACTTTTATCAATACCTCGGCGGCACAGCGATGGCCGTGCGCGAGGTGAACGGCAAGCCGACCGAAGCGTTCGTCGCGGACTTGAGCAACCCGAAGGCCGGCGAGACCATGACGCTGGAGCGCTACATGGGCCGCGAGATGCGGGCGCGCTATCTGAATCCCAAATGGATCGCCGCCATGCTCAAGGAAGGTTACGCCGGGGCACGCATGATTCGCCAAGTCACCGACAATCTGTGGGGCTGGCAGGTCACCCTGCCGGAGACGGTGGACGCGGCGAAGTGGCAGGAGTTGTTCGAGACCTATGTGCAGGACCGGAACAAGCTCGACATCCGCGAGAAGTTCAAAGCCGCCGAGAACCTCGTTTCCTACAAGATGATGGTGGACCGCATGCTGACGGTGGTGGACAAAGGTTACTGGCGACCCGCACCGGAAACACTCGCCAAACTTCGCGAGATGCAAGCGGACCTTGCTCCTGCCGTCGCCGCCGAGCACGCCACCATTGCCAAGCGGGGCGAGGCCAACCTTGGCCCAGCGCCCGGACCAGCCCCTGCGCCAACACTAACCGCGTCTGTTCTGCCGGCCGCAAAGCCTCCGCCGATTGTGGTGAAAGGACGCGTGCTGGAGGAAAACCCTCGCACTTCTTCCCGCTCGGCTGCTGTCGCACCTTGGACGTCGCAAATGTTCCTCGTGGGGCTCGCCGCTTTGGTGCTGATCGCCATCGGTTGGTGGCGTCAGGGCCGCGATGGTCCGCAATCTTCTTAACTCTTCTGAACCTTGGGACTAATCTTGCCGGACGGGTGATCTGCCGAGTCAGCAACCTCCGGCAAAGCCGGAGGCTTGAGCTAGCGTGAACCGCTCAAAGCGGTTTGTTGTTTCCGTTAGCCGCTCAAAGCGGCATCAGCGTCAGTTGATCCAGCCGCTGATCTTCTTTTTCCTGTTCCTGGATGT
>JADLHS010000675.1 GCA_020848635.1 Limisphaerales bacterium | reverse complement strand
CCGCATTCTCCGGGTCCAGCCGCGCCAGTTCCGCCGCGATCAGCCCGAGCCAGACCTGCGCATTGCCGGGGTCGAGCCAGGCGTGGGGGTCTTCGGAACCGTGGTCATGCCCCGCTTCGTCGTGGTCGTGACCGGCTTCGTCATGGTCGTGATCCTCCTCCCCCTCTCCCTCGGCATAGCTGCGGCGCAGGGTTCCCTCGGCGTCCAGCAGCGCCAGCGAGGCCGCCCCCTCGGGCCGTGCCTCCAGCGCGCCCTCCAGCCAGGGGGTCAGCTCCGGCCCGATCCAGACCACCAGCCCGGCCCCGGCCACCGCCCCGGCCTGGCTGGGCCGCAGCTGGAAATCGTGCTCGTCCGCGCCCTTGGCCAGCAGAAGCTCCGGCTGCCCCAGATCGCCCATCACCTGCGCGACCAGCGCATGGACCGGGGGAATGTCGGTCACGACCGAAGGCACCTCGGCAAGGGCGGGGGTGGCGGTCATGAGGAGAGTGATGATATAACGCATCGAATGCTTCCTTTCGAGGGTGCCCGCTCTATGTATGTAATATCATAACGTGTCAAGAGATCTCATGCCCACGCAGCCCGAACTGGCCTTTGCGGCCCATGACCACGCCCACTGCGCCCATGACGCGCTGGAACGGGCCGAGGCCCTGATGGCCGCCAGCGGCGCGCGGATGACCCCCGTCCGCCGCCGGGTGCTGGAGATCCTGCTGGAAGAGCACAAGGCGCTCGGGGCCTATGACGTGCTGGCCCGGCTGGCAACCGAAGGCTTCGGCAACCAGCCTCCCGTCGCCTATCGCGCACTGGAATTTCTGGTGGAACAAGGCCTTGCCCACCGCATCCAGCGCCTGAACGCCTTCACCGCCTGCGTCCATCCGGGACAGGACCACGCCCCCGCCTTCCTGATCTGCCGCCTCTGCCACATGGTCGCCGAGGCCGAAGCCAGCGCCGCCCGCGCCGCGCTGGAGTCCGAAGCCGCCCGCGCCGGGTTCCAGGTCGAACGCTCGACCATCGAGGCGCTCGGCCTCTGCCCGAACTGCCGGGAGGCCGCATGAGCCTGATCACCGCCGACCACATCTGCGTCCGCTTCGGCGCCGAGGAAGTGCTGCACGACATCAGCCTGACCGTCCGGCCGGGCGAGATCGTGACCATCCTCGGCCCCAACGGCTCCGGCAAGTCCACCCTCCTGCGCGCGCTGCTGGGGATCGTCCCGGCAGCCGAGGGACGGATCACCCGCCAGCCCGGCCTGCGCATCGGCTAT
>JADLHS010000223.1 GCA_020848635.1 Limisphaerales bacterium | reverse complement strand
TTCCGCTGCAAGCTTGACCCCAGGGCGGTTTATTGACTGAATTCGCCCGCTTTGAACCCGTCATCCAACCTATGAAACGCGCCCACGTCTTCCTCGCCGTCGCTTTGTTCGCGGTAGATCTCACGCCATCCCTGCCCGCCGCCGACGGCGCGCCGCCGCCCGCTGACGTGGTGCTTTTCGCCGGCCTGAGCCCGGAGGAAGCTTGCGCCAAGGCTACGTTGCCGCCCGGGTTCAAGATGGAGGTCTTCGCCGCGGAACCGGACGTCCAACAGCCCATTGCTTTCTGCCTCGATCACCGCGGACGCGTCTGGGTGGCCGAGGGCTTCACGTATCCTCGGCGGCACGGGAATCCGCCCAAGGACGAACGCGTCGCGGGCGAAGATGGATCCAAGCCCACGGTGGAGCAGCTCAAGGACATCTTCGGTGGCAATGATCGCATCCTGGTTTTCGAGGACACCGACGGCGACGGCAAGTTCGACAAGCGCACGGTTTTCCTGGAAAACCTCAACCTCGTGAGCGGACTCGAAGTCGGCTTCGGCGGCGTGTGGATCGGGGCCGCACCGTATCTCATGTTCGTGCCGGTCGCGGATGGCGACGCACCGAAGCCCGCCGGCGATCCGCAGATTCTGCTCGATGGCTGGAATTACACGGCGGACACGCACGAGACGTTGAACACGTTTACGTGGGGGCCGGACGGCTGGCTTTACGGCTGCCACGGGGTGTTTTGCCCATCGCACGTTGGCAAGCCCGGCACACCTGCGGGCGAACGCCAGTGGACCGACGCCGGCGTGTGGCGCTTTCATCCGACACGCCGCACGTTTGAAATTTTCACCGAAGGCGGCAGCAATCCGTGGGGCGTGGACTTCGATGAATACGGTCAATGCTGGGCGGAGATGTGTGTCGTGCCGCACCTCTGGCACATGATCCAGGGCGCGCGCATCCAGCGCCAGGGCGGCGAACACTTTGCAATTCATCCCGCCGAACTCGCGCGTTACGGCAAGCCCAGCGGCAAGCCCGTGCATCCGTACATCTACGACGACATCAAACAGCACGGCGATCACGTCCACTGGTCCGGCAATCTCGGCCCGCACGCAGCCAACGCGCGCAGCGATTCCGCCGGCGGAGGTCATGCGCACGCGGGTCTGTTGTGCTACCTCGGCACGAGTTGGCCGGCCGAGTATCGCGGCAACCTTCTCATTGGCAATATCCACGGCCAGCGCCTCAATATGGACATCCCCGCGCGCAGCGGTTCCGGTTTCATCGGCCGGCATGGGAAGGACTTTCTGAACTTCAACGACACCTGGTCGCAGACGCTCAATCAGCTCTACGATCAGGACGGCTCGGTTTACATCATCGATTGGTATGACAAGAACCAGTGTCATCACAATCGCGAGGACGGCCACGACCGCAGCAATGGCCGCATCTACAAAATTGTTTACAACCACCAGCCGATGACCCATGTGGACGTGGCGAAGTTGAGCGAAACCGAGTTGGTGAAACTTGTGGCATCGAAGAATGAATTCTTGAGCCGCCATGCGCGCCGGGCGTTGCAGGAACGCGCGTCGGAGCACGGCCTTCAGGCCGCTTCGACTTACGAACTTAAGAGGACCCTTCGTGGCGCCAGCGACACACCAGCGCGGCTGCGGGCTCTGTGGGCGCTCCACGGGTGCGGCGGCCTCGACGCGCGCACCGCCATCGAGAATCTGAAGTCATCGGACGAATGGCTGCGCGCCTGGACCATTCAGCTTGCGTTCGAGAGCGAGGACAACTTGCGCCGCCTGATTCAGGAAGCGAATGACGCCGGCCTGCGCGCCGATCCGGATCTCAACCAACTGGCCGAGGCCGATCCCTCGCCGCTGGTCCGTCTGTTTATCGCTGCCGCCGCGCAGCGGTCCCCGAGCGAGGAGTTCCGCGCCGGCCTCGTCCGCCGCCTGCTCACGCACAGCGAGGATGCGGCTGATCACAATCTGCCGCTGATGGTTTGGTTCGCAATGGAGCCGCTTGTGGCTGAGCATCCCGAGGAGACACTTGCCGCCGCACTCGACACCAAGCTTCCGAACATTCTCAACTTCACCGTCCGCCGCATCGCTGCGCTCGGCACGCCCGAGGCCCGCGAAATCCTGGTGACGAAACTGGCCGCGCAGGTTGACGCAGCGAAGCAACTCGACATGCTCGCCGGTTTCAGCGCCGCGCTGCGGGGCCAGCGCAATGTGCCGATGCCCCAAGGCTGGGACGCGCTCGAAACCCGGCTCGCCGCCAGCCCGAATCCCGACATTCGCGCCGCCGCCGAATCGCTCGCGCTCACCTTTGGCAGCCAGCGGGCGTTGGCGTCGCTGCGTGCCACCCTCACCAATTCCTCCGCCCCTACGGCAGCGCGGGAAGCGGCGCTCAACGCCCTGCGCGATGCTAAAGAACCCGAGTTGCCGGATCTCGTATTCGGTTTGCTCGCGGAGCCCGCGATGCGCGGCGCGGCGTTGCGCGCCATCGCCGGGTTCAACGACCCGCGCACCCCGGACGCGATCCTCAAGATTTACGGCGCGCTCGATGGCAGTCAAAAGCGCGATGCGCTCCACACCCTCGGTGCGCGCGCTACCTTTGCGCTGCCGTTGCTGGCGGCGGTGCAGGCGGGCGTGGTGGCGAAGAGCGACGTGACTGCGGAAGTGGTGCGGCAGTTGCGCAATCTCAAGGACCCCGCTGTGGTGGCACAGGTCGGAAAAGTCTATGGCACGATGCGCGAGATGCCGGCGGATAAGAAACAGGCAATCGAAAAGTTCAAACGCACCTATTGGGCGGGCGGTTCCCAACCCGGGGATGCGTCGCGCGGTCGGGCTGTGTTCAACCAAGTCTGCGCGCAGTGTCACACGTTGTTCGACTCCGGTGGCAAGGTCGGCCCGGATCTCACCGGCTCCAGTCGCGCGGACCTCGATTACATCCTTGAGAATATGGTGGACCCCAATGCAGTCATCCCGAACGAATATCGCGCCTCGACCCTTGAACTCAAGGACGGACGCAGCCTCACGGGTATCATCAAGCAGCAGGATGATAAGGCGCTCACGGTGGCGATGGCCAACGAGACGCTCACCCTGGCGCGCGGCGATGTGGAGTCCATTACGCAGAGCGAACTCTCGATGATGCCCGAGGGTTTGCTCGACCCGCTCAAGGAGCAGGAACTTCGGGACCTGATTTACTACGTCGGCCGGCCCGGTCAGGCGGCGCTGCCCGCGGGGGCAGTTGACCCGGCAGCATTTTTTAACGGCAAAGATCTCACGGGCTGGGATGGCGATCGGGGGCTTTGGCATGTGGAAAACGGCGAGATTGTCGGCAAAACCGCGGCCGGGCTGAAGCATAACGAGTTTTTGAAAAGCCAGTTTGTGTTGGGCGACTTCCGGCTCATCTGCCAGGTGAAGCTCACGCCGAACACGGCGAACAGCGGTATTCAGTTCCGCAGCGAACCGTTCGAAGGCTACGAAATGAAAGGTTGTCAGGCCGACATCGGCGCCGGCTGGTGGGGCAAGCTCTACGAGGAGAACGGGCGCGCGATCCTTTCCCAGCGACCCGGCGATGCCTTCGTGAAGACGAACGATTGGAACACGTACGAAATCCTCGCCGTGGGCAGCAAGATTCGTACGGCGTTGAATGGAAATCTCTGCACCGACCTCGAGGATCCGCAAGTGGCGCTGCGCGGGATTACTGGCCTGCAGGTTCACTCCGGCGGCCCCACGGAAGTGCGCTTCAAGGATTTCAAACTGGAGCTGAACCCGAAGTTCGAGTTGAACACCGTGAAGTAGGCGGGCGGCTTCGCGCTCCCGCCGACTGGCCACTCGGGAAAAACCGCACTCGTGATCTGTCGGAGCGATGCGCTGCCGGGGGGCCTGTGATTCGTGTTCATCCGGCGGCGCAGATCATTTGCGGTTTTTGATTTACGCGCTACCCTTCGCCCTGTCGTGCTTAACTTGGAACAACTCGCCGAACTGCTGGCGC
Organism: Limisphaerales bacterium; assembly: GCA_020848635.1. Taxonomy (GTDB): domain Bacteria; phylum Verrucomicrobiota; class Verrucomicrobiia; order Limisphaerales; family JADLHS01; genus JADLHS01. The sequence goes on along the minus strand of JADLHS010000223.1, from coordinate 15,932 downwards.
CGCATCGCACCGCCGCCGCTGTCCGCGTCAAGGAATTCTCCGTCGGCGGTCGGACGTTCGCGTTCAACTCCCAACCCGCCATCATGGGTGTGCTGAATCTCTCGGCGGATTCGTGGTATCGCGAGAGCGTTTGCCTGACGACCGAGGCCGCGGTGCAACGCGGCCAGGTTCTGCACGCGCAGGGCGCGGACATTGTGGACGTGGGTGCGGAGTCCACCCTCGCCGCAGCGGTCCGGGTGGATGTTGCCGGGCAAAACTCCCGGCTCCTGCCCGTGGTGCGCGCGTTGCGCGCCGCCGGCATTTTGGTTTCCGTGGAGACGTACCAACCCGCCGTCACCCGCGCATGCCTTGAAGCCGGGGCCAATATTTTGAACCTCACGGGCACGGATCGCAGTGACGAATTGTTCCGCCTGGTCGCGGCCCACGAGGCGGCGGTGATCATCTGTTACGTGCAGGGCCGCAATGTGCGCGAAGTGGGTGATTTTGATTTCGCCGCCGATCCCACCGCGTTGATGTACGAGTACTTCGCCCGGCAGATTGAGGTTGCGCAAAGCCATGGCGTGGACCGCATCTTCCTGGACCCCGGCCTGGGCTTCTACTATCGGAACCTGCAAGACAGCGCGGTGCGTGTGCGCCATCAGATGCGCGTGTTCCTGAACACCTTTCGCCTGCGCACATTGGGCTTCCCGATCTGTCACGCGTTGCCGCACGCGTTCGAATTTTTTGGTGAAGAGGTGCGATGTGCCGAGTCGTTTTTCGCCGTGCTGGCCGCCTTGGGCAAGACCGATTTGTTTCGCACGCACGAAGTGCCGCGCATCAAGGCCGTGCTCGACACGCTGAAGGTGTTTTGAGGGAGCTCAAGTGCGTCGGACCCGAAAAACCCCCTCTTCACCCGACGGCGTAAGCCACTCGGCCTCGACATTGAGTCCGTAGTCTGCCAGTGCCCGGCGGACGCGGGTGGACGTGTAACGGTAGGAAAAGAAGAGTTGCAGCCCGTCCCCCGAGGCGAAGGTAAACTGCTCGTCTTCCACCCCGATCTGCCGCGCCCGCGTGAATTGAAACCGCGCCACGACCTTTTTCAATCCGCTCCCTGCGGACGCATCCTCCACGCCAAACCGCAGGTCGCCATCCGCGCGCTCCACGCCCAGGTCCCGCAGAAATGTCATCAGCCAGTCGCGCGTCCGGGCATTGTCGTACTGCGGCAGAATCTGCTGGACGCCGGCGGCATAGTCCGGGCCGGGCGCAAGGTTCGCGCTGAACAGAAGCAAATCCTCTGGGCGAATGAGGGCGGCGAGTTTGGGCAGGATTTCACCCGGCTCGAAGTTCGGGATCATGCCAAAAAAAGTGATGAGCCGCGGCGCCGGGGGCCAACCGCGCATGGCGAACATTTCCGGTAGGTCGTCCGCCGTCGCCAGATCGCAGACCAGCGGGAAACAGTCTGTCTCCGCCACCACCGTGAGCGCGGCCTGACGCGCGACCAGCGTCATGGCCACGGCCACGTCACAGGGCGTGTAGCTAACGCGCTTGCCGGCGGCACGCAATAGTTTTAGCAGGCGTGTGTCTTTCTGCCCGCCGCCGCAGCCGAGGCCGAGGAGATGGATTTCCTCCCCCTTGATCGTTTCAACCGCCCCGGCCATCGCGCGGTCATAGGTTGCCGCGCATCCGTCGTCGTTGCGGGAAGGGGAATAGGCTTGATGCAAATCAAGCCATTGGTTGGTCTGTTTGACGGAATCGTAGTGGAATTTGTGGTTTACCCGTCGCTCACGCAGGGAGGCCAGTAGATCACGCCGGACTTGGTCCGGAAATTGGCTGCGGTGGATGACAAGGTTCGCTGTGGATATGGGAGTCATGTTCAATAAAAAGTCGCATCCGTGGAATACGCCCGGACGACCCCGGCATTGGTATTGCCGGTCGTCAGGCTGGCCACGTCAAACTTGCTCGCCGGTTTCCAGACCACGCGTCCGTCCCCGAAGAGTTGATTCAATCCGCTGAATGCGGCGGGGGCGTGGTCGGTGTTGATGCCGGGCCGCTTGCCATGATTGTAGCTCCAGGAATCATCCACATGCCAATGCGAGAGCAAGTCACTCATTAAAAGGCGGTTCGCAGCCAGATCCTTCGCCGTGAGATCCTGCGGTCGGGACGCGGCCCCGGCGCTCCAAACATCCACGCGCCCAAAATAGGAGTAAGTGCTGTTGAACCAACCCCAATCGCGAATGACCGCCGCGACATCGGCCGGGATGGGCGCGGGTGGACTCGGACACCACCAGATGCCGCCCACATCCACGCTCGTGCTGCTCGGGTTCACCCCGGGCAAATAGCGGGACATGGCCTCCACGGTGTTGTAGCTCTTCCCCGCCACGTTCCGCACGACCACCGTGCCGGGATGGCGATAAGTGCCGGAACTCTCCATCGTCTCCAGCACCACGCCATGGTTGTCGTCCGTGTAGAGGGCATGCCCGATGCCGAACTGCCGCAGATTGGAAACGCATTTGGTCCGTTTAGCCTGCTCTTTCGCCGCGGTCAGGGCCGGCAACAGCATGGCCGCCAGGATCGCGATAATGGCAATCACGACGAGGAGCTCAATTAAGGTGAAGCCAACGCGGTCGGCGCCGGCCGTTGCTTCGCATGCCGCATGGTGCTTTGGCCAGTGCATCGGAAATCGAAGTCATCATCACCGTTCCGCGCTGGTTGTCAAATGTCACAAGCCTCGAAACGCGCCCTTTCCAGTTGGCTGCTCCCGCTACGGGCCGCCCGCACTTCGGGTTTTGAGTTTGAAGCTTGGTTGGCGATGGGTGCTCAAAACTTGAACGCCTCGTTCAGCTTGCCGCACTGCGAACACCGCGAGCGATCGACGTCCGCGTCGTCGGTATAAACCAGCCCGCATTTCTCGCAGCGGAAAATGCGGTCTTCGCTCGCGGCCGGTCGAAAGCGGCGGCGGCGCGTCTCCGAATAGAGGGTCAGCGCTCCCAACGCGGCGAGCAGCAGCGTGACATAGGCAAAAACGAGGGAGGGGGTGGCCATGCGCGTGAGTTAGGTCGCCCAACAGGCAAGCGGTTGAAGCCGGACTTTCATGGCGCGGCCGGGGTTGCGTTCGTTTGCGGGACGGTCTGCCACTCAAAAATCAGCGTGCCGTGGGTCGGCCGGGCGGCTGCGGGCAGCGGTGTAAAACGGGCGGTGCGCGCGAGCTTCAGCGCCAGTTGATCGGCTTCTTTCCACCCGCTGCCCGGCAGCAGTAGCGCGGGGGAAAGGATTTGGCCGTCGGCTTGGACCCACACTTGGACCAGGCTGTTCGTTAACAAATCCGGCGCGGGCCAGGATGGCAGATCGGTGGGTGCATTCAGCCATTTTCTTCGGGTCAAATCGCCACCGAGGCTTGCGGCGGAGTGTCTTCTCGCATAGGTGGTCCAGTCAGTCGGTTGAATCTGGGTCAGATCCGGTGGGGGCAGGGTTTCGATTTCGAGCCGGGCGCCCCGGTTCGTGGCCTGTTGCTGCTGGAACGTCGCGCCCAGTTGGTTGACGGAAAGGGCGAGCAGACGCGGAGGCTCAGTCCAGCGAAACGGGGCAAACTCGATGTGCGGTGGGCGTAACCACGCCGCGCCAGCAAAACCGTTCGGATGCGGCAGGGCAAACAATGTGGGATCGTCGAGCTGTTCCCGCTCGCTTCGGTGCGTTGTGAATTGCAGCCCCGGCGCATGGACGATAGCCCGCGGCATGATCGGTTTGCGGTCACCGAAGGCGAAGACGAATCCGACGTGGGTGGCATAGGCCACACCGATAAACAACGCCCAGCGATGCCAGGGCCAGGGACGTTCGGCGGAAACCGGCGGTGCGGTATTCATGGCCGGGCGGGGACAGTCACCGCCCGGGGCAACGTGGCGAGCAGCGCGTCGCGAATGCCGGCGTCGCGCGCGAGCAACGTGAGGCGCAAGAGGTTTTCCTGCCGAACCGCCCGGTCCGCCTGGATGACGAGCGTGAGTGGTCCGGCGGACTGCGCGGCGGCATGCTTGAGTTGCACTTGCAGCGCCCCTTCCGCGATGAGCTGATTGGCAAAAAAATATCGGCCGCTTTCGTCCATCGCCACGGTCACGGTCGGCTGGTCGGTGCCGGGCAGATCGCCGGCCACGGGCAATTGAATCTTCACGCCAGGGGTGTAACTGCGCGTGGCGAGCAACAGCATCAGCACCATCAGGAAGAATACCGCCGCATAAGCCGTCACGTCGAACGGCGTGCGCGGGAGCCGGGCGCGACGACGAAATTTCATGCGGACTTGGCGCGGCCGTTCTCGGTGACGATGCCGACGATTTCATTCGCCGAGCGTTCCATGTCGGTCACGATGTTGTTCACGCGGCTGACGAGGTAATTGTAGCCGGCGTGCAGAGGAATCGCCACGGCTAGACCGGCGGCGCAACAAACCAAGGCCTGCCCAACGCCATCGGTCATCAATCCCCCGTGCGCGTAAAGCCCCAAGGCCTGCAGGTTCGTGAAGGCTCGGATGAAACCCAAGACCGTGCCGAGCAGGCCGAGTAACGGCGCGAGTTGGGCGATGGTGGCCAGCAGATCGAGGCGTTCTTCCAACCGCGGCACCTCGGCGAGACCCGCCTCCTCGAGTGATTCCCGGACCCGTTCGCGACCATGGTCGCGGTTCAAGATGGCGGTTTTGACGAGGCGCGACACCGGGCCCGGCGTCGCGTCGCAGATGGAGATGGCCTCGACGATGTTATCGCGCTTGATCACGGTGCGCACGCCATTGAGAAATTCCGTGGAATTGATCTGTGCCCGGTGGCAATATAGGGCGCGCTCGATGAAGACCACGATTCCCGCGGCGCCCGCGAAAATGATGATCCAGAGGATCTCCCCGCCGTTGACCAGTAAATTCGGCATGGCGGAGTTATAGGGTTTCGCGTCCCGTGTTCCAAGTGCCAAGTTCACGCCAGCCTTGCCTGGCCGCCGCGCAAGTCTCAGTTCATCCGTACCCTCTGAACTTTAGCTTAACTCCCGTCGCTCCCTCCCTTGTCGGAGCGGGAGCAAGCTCGGGAACGCCCTTTCGGCCTCCCCTGGTTTGCGCCTGCACTTCGGCATTTCCCTTCTCACCACTTTTCCCGATACTGCATGCGCCCATGTTGTCGGCCTTGGTAAAATTGTCCCCGCCGTGGTTGCTCGGTTGTCTGCGCAACCGTGCGTGGTTAATTGTTGCGTTTGCGCTCTTGCTCGTGGTCGGCGTGCGTGTCCGCTTGCGCGACATGCCCCTCGAACGCGATGAGGGTGAATACGCCTACGCCGGGCAGCTCATCCTCCAGGGCGTGCCCCCGTATCACGATGCCTTCAACATGAAATTGCCCGGCACCTATGCCGCCTACGCGCTGATCCTGGCAGTCTTCGGGCAAACCCCGGGCGGCATCCACCTCGGGCTCGCGCTTGTGAACGTCGCGACGATCGTTCTGATATTCCGGCTCGGTCGTAAACTGCTGGATGACGCCGGCGGCGCGACGGCGGCGGTGGCCTACGCCTTGATGTCACTCAGTCCCAATGTGCTGGGTCTGGCCGGGCACGCCACGCACTTTGTCGTCCTGCCGGCCGTGGGCGGGATTTTGCTGTTGCTGCGGGCGGTTGAGACGCGCCGAACCAAAATCCTTTTCGCCAGCGGCCTGCTTTTCGGCCTCGCGTTTCTGATGAAGCAGCATGGCATTTTCTTTGGTCTTTTCGCCGGCTTGTTGCTGTGGTGGTCCCGCTTTGGTCCCCCACTCCCGGTGGGGAACGACCGCTCTGTGCGCCGCGCCGGGCTGCGGGATGAGGGGGAATTGCCGCCCGCCTTCCGCTGGCGGGATATCCTGCGCGACCTCGGCTGGTTCGGGACGGGGTACGCCGCGCCCTATCTGCTGACTTGCTTGATTCTGTGGGCCGCGGGCGTTTTTCCGCAGTTTTGGTTCTGGACGGTTACTTACGGCGGCAAATACGCCTCCGCCGTTCCGCTGGTCAAGGCGGCCGACATGACCAGCGCCGCCTTACGCGCCATCGTGGGCCCCAACATCCTTTTCTGGCTGCTGCCGTGGGTGGGTGCGATCATGATGTGGTGGGATCGTCGGCTGGACGCGAACCGCCGTTTCCTGCTCACCGCTTTGCTCATCTGTTCGCTTGCCTCCATCAGCGTGGGGTTTTATTTTCGCGAACACTATTTCATCCTGCTGCTGCCGGTGCTCGCCTTGTTGATTGCCGTCGCTGTCAGCCGCAGCCTGCGGTTGCTCGGGCGGAAGCCCAGCCTCGAATTGTTTCTCGCCTTGGCGGTGCTGGTTGTCTCGGCGCTCGCCACGGGCGCGGTGTTGATCGGCAACGGCGCGTTGTGGTTTTCGCTCACACCGGCGCGGGCCGTCGAGGAAACCTACGGCTCGACGGTGTTTGGCGACGCGCGGACGGCGGCTGACCTCATCGCGGCCAACACCTCCCCAAATGCGCGCATCGCGGTCATTGGTTCAGAGCCGGAGATTTATTTCTACGCCCGTCGCCGTTCCGCCACTGGCCACATTTACGTTTATGCGCTCATGGAACGCCAGCCGTACGCGGCAAAAATGCAGGCGCAGATGATTCAACAGATTGAGGCGGCGCGGCCCGAATACGTCGTTTTCGTGCAGAACCAGCTTTCCTGGCTCGCGCAACCCGACAGTGAAAAGCAGCTCTTCGACTGGTGGCCGGGGTACTGGGCGGCGAATCTCGAACTTGTCCGCACTCTCAACACCCGGCAGGGGGCGGCCGATTTTGACGAAACCAAACCCGCTCCGCCGACCGCTTCCCCTCAGGCCAACAACTACCTCCTCGTTTTCAAGCGCAAGTCGGGGACCTAAATCACTCCGCCCTAGGTCGGGATTGCCTTCGCGGCTTTTGCGTTATGCTCGATAGGGTGGTCGTACTGGGTTTGGTCGGGTTGCTATGCCGTGATTGCCACTGGCCGGGGCCGGATTGGAACGGGAGTCAGCGAACCTGAAGCGATGTCCCATTCCTTTTTTCCGCTCTTCGCATTGGTGGAAAGCGCAAGGCGCTTCGCCGGCCATTTTCCTTGAGGTTTTGACTTGTCGCGGAGGATGCGCCAACTCCGGCGCGACGGATCAACACCGGCTGGTTCCACGCCCTCTGCCCATCAAACTACGCTTTGGAGGTGAGTAGCGACCAGGTCAACCCATTGACTTATTGATTGCTATGTTAGTCCAAAAAAATGTCGCCTGAAACGGGGTCATGGTTAAGTTGCTTGTTCAGCCTGCCAATCAGCCAGATGCAAATACTCCTTGATTTTCCGCCGCTCGTACCGGTGCTTTTGTGGCTTTCTTGGCTGATTGTCCGCTTTGCGAAAGGGATGATTCGGATCGCGGATCGCTTCAGTGATGACTTCGAGGGTTTTGATCATGGCTCTTGTCTTGGTTGAGGTTTCGCTGAGGACGACTTGCCCGGCGAGCGCTCCTTGTTGCGCCCGTTTTTTGTAGTGACTGAGACAAGCATAATTACCTCAGATGTTTCATACTATAGGACAAACTTCGGGAAAAGTCATTCAAATCTTTTTGAACCCGATTCAAAACCTCGGCGGAATGACCGTTTGTGGGCGTTGGGGCCACAGTGAGTCCGAGGGGCTTTACAGGGGCGCGAAACCAAAAGGTGGGTCACTTTGTAAATGCCGCCCACTTGTGATCGGAATGGCATGCCGGCCACCATCGATCTTACCTCTCGGCCCGAGTCGGTGAACTCGTCGCCACCGACCGACCGCTCAATTCGAGTGGGAGGTCATCGGGACGACGGACGAGCGATTCGAACCTTGATGTGGTAGGCGATGCGTACAAGCAGATTGCCGCGATTGCCGCGCGGCTTGGGCAAGCCTTCGCCAGGCAGGCACAAGATTTGACCTCGCGCCACACCACGCGGGATTTGGACTCGGAGCATGGCCCCAGTGATCCCTGGAAGCGTTTCGGTGCCGCCTTGAGCCGCCCGTTCGGGCTTGATCTTCAAATCACAGCGCAAATCCGAACCCCGCACCTTGAACCGGAAGCTGGGCAATGCGCGCACCCGGAGCTCGACGAAGCCCGCCATTCCCGGCGCGGCGCGAGGGAGTCGGAAACGCACCCCGGGGGCTGTTCCGGGCGGAACGACGAGCTGGTAAATCTCCGACCCGTGCGCATTCGTGGGATCTTTGACGCGTACCTCCCGCTCCGTGCCGCGCAGGAAATCCTCGATCCTTAGATGCACATCTTGGGAAATGACCCGCTGGATTCTACCGGTGCGCGGAGGCGGTTCGGACTTTTTGGCGGCATCGAGTTCGGAATCGTAAGCCAGTCGTCGCCCTGGATCGCTGAGGATTTCGTAAGCCGCATTGAGCTTTTGCGTGCTTACCACCGCTTCCGGAGAACCGTGATTTAGATCCGGATGTTGATGCTTGGCCAGCAACCGGTAAGCGGCACGAATCTGTGCGAAGCTGCAGTTGCGCTCGAGGCCGAGCGCGGCATAGTGATTGATCTCAGTGCTTTGCAATTCCCAATTTTACCAGGCAAAATCCGCCTCGCCAGCTTCATTACACCTGGCAACTGAAATTGTTGCTGAGTCTTTTGGCTGCCACCTTGAAGCTATATGGTGCCGCCGTTCACCCCAATCCGCTTCCGCGTTGCCGCCCCCGCCGCTTGGCATTCGCTCGGCGCGAGAGTGGACAGGCGTAAGGCATATCGCTCATGACGAAGCGCTCGGCGCGACGGAGGTCGGCAGCAAGCTCGCCTTTTTAAGCAGGCGGCAGAATTCCTTCTTGCTGACCCGGTGATGGATTCCTTTTTTGGCAGCAAGCGTGATGGTGGACTTATATTCAACTTGCAAGCGCTCCAAGCGGACGATGCGAAGAAACTCTCCGCCCGATTGCCAGACTTGACCCTGCCGCAGCTTGATTGTAATCGGCATATGAATTGGTGCCCAGCCATGGACCGTGCGGCGGTTGGATAAGAAATCTGCCCCCCTATTTTCAAACCGGGAGAGACCGTCAGAAACAGCTGATTACCGCTTCTTGGCGGCAGCGGTTTTGGCTTCCAAAGCCTGTTTTTTCTTCTGTTCGGCGCTGCTGGCCTTGGATTGTTTCTGGGTGGACTTCTTCTGCGTGGACTTCGGTGATTTATCGCCCATGATTTTAAATGTTCTGCTGTTAATTGACTCACCTGCGGTATGGTAGTTTCTCCGAAGGGAGGAACACTATGGTTGCCGGGTCGGGTATTGTAAATGCCGGTGGTGAAATTATTTGGCCGGCGCGGTGAAACGGATGCCCTGGCGTGACGAAATAGCGAGTGCAGTCCGGAACTGGGGGCATACAGACCAAAAAGATAGTTGCCGATAGTTGTTGCTATCCCACTGGAACCGGTCAAGATTGACTCGTCTGTTAGATAGCTTGTCTCTTCCACGGCATGGTAAATCCTCAGGTGAACATGGTTCAGTGATGATTTGAAACCCGGCGTTCGGGAACAGTCTGGTAAGCGCAGTGTTAGTCTGGACAGTAAAACATCACATGAGTAATAAATTGTTTGTGGGAAATCTTTCCTTCAATACCACTGAAAACGACCTGAACGACGCGTTTGCCGCGTTTGGCACGGTTACCGAAACCAACCTGATGATGGATCGCATGACCAATCGCCCTCGCGGCTTTGGTTTCGTGACCATGAGTTCCGCCGATGAGGCCCAGAAAGCGATTGCCGGTTTGAACGGCAAGGAAATCGACGGGCGTGCCCTCACGGTCAACGTTGCCAAGCCGCGCGAAGAGCGTACGGGCGGCGGCGGTGGCGGTGGTCGTCGTGAATACGGCGGCGGAAGCGGCGGCGGCGGCGGTCGCGGCCGCTACTAAGCCATTTGGGATTTCATGGCGGAGTTCGGCTTTAAACCGGGCTCCGCCTTTTTGTTTGGTGACATCGCTTTACCCGTTCGCCCAGCATCGCCAGCCATCCCAGCCAAATATGCCAAACCGCTCATGAAAGAAGAACACATTGAAGTCGAAGGTCGCGTTACGACCGTGCTGCCTGGAACTATGTTCCGGGTCGAACTGACGAACAAACACCTCGTTCTCGCCACCATTTGCGGCAAAATGCGCAAGCGCTGGGTACGCCTGACGGTCGGCGACCGCGTGAAAATGGAGATGTCACCCTACGACTTGAACAAAGCGCGCATCACTTGGCGGTTGAAGTAGAAAGTCCCGCCCGTCGCTCCGTCGGCACCCGTTCGCCTCAGCGCGGCTCAAGCCGCCCCAATAGTCCAATCGCCTCACCCAATGCCATTTCGCAATCTCGGTCTTGATCCAAAAATTTTACAGGCGGTCCAGGAAGCCGGCTACACCGAGCCCACGCCCATCCAGACCGCAGCCATTCCGCCAATCCTGGCGGGCTCTGATTTGATCGGCATCGCCCAGACTGGCACCGGCAAGACAGCGGCTTTCACCTTGCCCATCCTGACCAAACTGGCTGCGGTGACTGGCGCTGGCGGTCAGCGCGGCACGCGCGCCCTGGTGCTGGCGCCGACTCGCGAACTCGTCCTGCAGATTGAGGAAAACGTCCGCAGCTACGGTAAACATCTGCCCTTGCGCGTCGCCACGGTCTTCGGCGGGGTGGGCGAACATCCGCAGATCAATGCGCTCCGGGCGGGCACCCAACTGATCATCGCCTGCCCCGGACGACTGCTCGATTTGATGGGCCGCCGCTGCGCCGACTTCTCCGGGTTGCAATATCTCGTTCTCGACGAAGCAGACCGGATGCTGGACATGGGTTTTCTGCCCTCCATCCGGCAGATTGTGCGATCGTTGCCAACGAAACGGCAGACGCTGCTCTTTTCCGCCACCCTCTCGAAGGAGATTGAGGTGCTCACGCACGAGTTTCAACGCACCCCGAAGCTCGTGCAAATTGGCCGCCGCGCGAATCCCGCCGAGACGGTGACGCAGCTCGTCTATGAGGTGCCCAAGCATCTCAAGCCGGCGCTCCTCGTGCATTTACTGCGCGACCCCGGCATGAACATGGTGCTCGTTTTCTCCCGCATGAAGCACAGCGCCGATCGCATTGCGCGCAATCTGGAACAAAAGGGCATCCGCACCGCGACCCTGCATTCCAACCGCTCGCAAAGCCAGCGGCTGCGGGCGTTGAAAGATTTCAAATCCAGCGCCGTCCGCGTGTTGGTGGCCACGGATATTGCCGCGCGCGGCATTGACGTGGACGGGATCTCGCATGTGGTAAACTACGATTTCCCGATGCACGCGGAGGATTACGTTCATCGCATCGGGCGCACCGGCCGGGCCCATGCCGTCGGTGATGCGATCAGCTTTGTCACGCCCGAGGATTACAGTGAACTGCGAGCCCTGGAGCGATTCATCGGTCGCGGTATCGTGCGGAAGAAGGCGGAAGGATTTAATTACGCCGCGGCGGCCCAGCCCGCCGATTTCGCCCCGGCGCAACGTCATCCGCAGCAGGGGCGGGCTGGTTCATCCCGTCCGCAGCCCAGACCGGGTGGCGGAGCCGCGCCCGGCGGTCAACGCAGTTCCAGCGTCCGAACTCATGGTCATTCCCGTTACCGCCCCCGTTGACCGCCATGGCGAGGGTAGGGGCATCGCGTTGGGATGACCGCCGGCCCGTGCAGGGCCGGAACTCTTTCGTGGTGGCGTGAGCTTCGGGTGAAGATGTTGCGCCGCTGTACGCGGCACTGGTCGTCGCAGCGCGACAATCCTACCGGATTGAGAAGCGTCGCCTTTAACGCCACCCAGTAATCATCCAATAATCACTTGCCTTTCAAGCAGCGTTGGCAAAGCATTTCTCCCCGGCGATTCAAGACCGCTCTCGCGGGCACGGCAGCACCACCGGTAGCATGTACATCAACCTAAATCTGTTTTTCAAGGCGGAGTATCTTTCGCTGTTCAAGACGCGCTTTAGTCTTCGGCGCTGGGCTTACATTTTCTTTTTCACGGTGCTCTACTGGTTGATGTGGTTCATCGTGGCATTCGGGCGGGCCCTGGATCACCTCTTCTTTCCGGGATTCAAGCAACAAGCGGTGCGCGCCCCCGTTTTCATTGTCGCTCCGCCCCGCAGCGGCACCACCCTCACGCAAAAGCTGATGGCGCTCGACACGGAGCGCTTTGTGCATAACAAACTGTACCAAACCATCTTTCCGGCGGTGTCCTTCCAGCGTTTCTTCAACGGCCTGGTCTGGCTTGATCAACACACTGGCCGCTGCTTTGCCAAACTGGTGGGCTGGGCGGAGAAGAAATGGTTCGGCGGCTGGGACGACATGCACAAGATGCGCTTCGATCAACCCGAGGAGGACGATGGATTCTTCGTTTACACGTTCGTTACGGAAGCGATCTTCCTGCTGTTTCTGCACGTGGACGAATTGTGGGCAGCGGGATTTCAAGATGCACTGCCGCTGGCGCCCCGCCGCAAGCTGATGCACTACTACCGGAGTTGCCTGCAACGCCAGCTCCACGTCAACGGGCCGGACAAGACCTTGCTCTCCAAGGCCACCCAATCCTCCGGTGCGGTGGAGGCATTGCTTGAAGAGTTTCCCGATGCGAAGTTCATCACCATCGTCCGGCATCCTTATCAATCGGTGGCGTCGCATGTCAGTGTGTTTTATCCCGTCTGGCACGCGCACTCGCCGGAACTGCCCAAGGATTCAGCGGTGTCGAAATCCTACGCGCGGCTGGCGGTGAAATGGTTTCAACACCTCTTTGAATTCCGGAACAAGGTGAAACCCGAGCAATATTATTGCATTGATTACCGCGACCTCACCCGCGACCCAAAAGCCGCGTTGGAGAAGCTCTACGAACATTTCGGCTGGCAGATGAGCGACGCCTACCGCGCCCAGCTCACTGCCGCGACGCAACGGCAACGGAAGTTCGAGAGCAAACACGAATACACCCTGGAGGAATTCGGCCTGTCGAAGGAATGGATTCAACAGGAACTAGGCCCGCTGCTCGACCACTACGCGCTGCCACGGTAGCGGTGGGCGTCCCGCCTGCCGTAGAGCCGGTGCGTCCCGCCCGGCGGAAAAAAACCGTCAACATAATCTGGTCGTCGAAGATCTCGTGAATCGCAGACAATTCCGAGGTTCTTTCCGGGTGGCGGGACGCCACCCTCTACGTCAGGCAAGCTGCCTGACGCTACGCCGACCAGCTATTGCCCTTGACCGGGCAATTCCTCACTCTTAGTTTTGGTTTATGAAGCGACGGAAGGCTTTCCATTTTTGGCGGTGAATATTTGATAACATGGAAATTTTTCCATCTGCATGAATTGCTAGGGCATTACACACGTATTATGAATATTACAACCCTCATTCTCATAGTTGGCACAGTCCTGCTCCTGACGCTCGTTTTGCATCTTATCTTGCAGCGCCGAGTGCAGGGCATCTCCCCACGTTCGCGCTACACCGTTTTCGCCATATTGCTCGGTGTCGGAGTTTCAGCAGAGGCTGTTGGCGTAGTAATGGCGTTGGCCAGTGCGAAGCCAGGATTGGCTTCGCTGTTTATGGCGGTGTTTTTGTTGTTCGGCGCAGGCTGTGTCTTGGAGATGCGAAAGTTGAGCAGAGAGTTTTGAGATGAGAACGACGTACCCTAACCAGCGAACTGAACCAACATAGAATTGCTTTCTTATTATGCTTCTGGACACAGAAACTGAAACGCAAACCGCGCCGGTGACAGCTGGCCTCGACATCCGGGCGTTGCTGGAGGAACACGCGGGCCGCAACTACGAGTTGCACGCCGAGCACGTCAATCCCGCCAATGTCCGCACGCTCAAGACCATCGGGTTCGACCGCTGCTACGTCCGCGCCGAAGGGCCGTATCTCTGGGACGTGCAGGGCAATCAATACCTCGACATGTTGTCCGGGTACGGTGTGTTCGGTCTGGGCCGCAATCATCCGGAAGTCCGCCGGGTACTGCACGAGTTTCTGGATCTGAATTATCCGAGCCTGGTCAAGATGGAAGCGCCGTTGCTGTCCGGATTGCTCGCCGAGCAGTTGAAGAAGCGGATGCCCAATCAACTCGACATGGTGTTCTTCACCAACTCGGGCGCCGAGGGCATGGAGACGGCCCTCAAGTACGCCCGCTGCGCCACCGGCAAGCCAGCTATAATTCACTGCGCGAAGGCATTTCACGGATTGAGCTACGGTTCCCTCTCGGTCAATGGTGACGAGAGTTTTCGCGAAGGCTTTGCGCCGTTTCTGCCGGACTGCCGCAAAATCCCCTTCAACGATCTGGACGCGCTCGAGCAGGAGCTGCGCAAAAAGGACGTGGCCGCGTTCGTCGTCGAGCCCGTGCAAGGCAAAGGCGTTAATCTACCCTCGCCCGGTTACCTGCGCGCTGCCGCCGACCTTTGCCGGAAACATGGTGCGTTGTTCATTGACGACGAAGTCCAGTCTGGAATGGGCCGCACTGGAAAATTTCTCGCCATCGAACACGACGGGGACGTGGACCCGGATATCGTGGTGCTGGCCAAGACGCTGTCCGGCGGTTACGTGCCCGTGGGCGCTGTGCTTTGCAAAAAGTGGATTCACGAGAAGGTTTTCTCCAGCATGCAACGGTCGGTGGTTCATAGTTCCACGTTCAGCCAGGGCAGCTTCGCAATGGTTGCCGGGCTGGCGGCACTCGACGTCCTCGACCGCGAGAAGCTCATCCAACGCGCGGAGAAGATGGGCAATTTGATCGGCGAGGGTTTGCGCGCCATGATTCCGCGTTACGAGTTCATGAAGGAAGTCCGCTGGCGCGGGCTGATGATGGGCATCGAGTTCGGTTCGCCGCGCTCGCTCACCTTGAAAGCGGCTTGGACGCTCATGCACACCTTGGACAAGAGCCTGTTTCCGCAAGCAGCCATCATCCCGCTGCTGGACAAGCATCGGGTCATTACGCAGGTGGCCGGGCATAACATTGACGTGGTCAAATTGCTGCCGCCGCTGGTCATCGGCGAAAGCGACGTGCGCTGGTTCTTGAAGTCGTTTGAAGAGGTGTTGGTGCAAATGCACAAATTCCCGGGCCCGGCGTGGGACGTGATCTCGGACATCGGCAAGATGGTGGTGACCAATCGGGCACGGTGAGGGCTGGTGGGGCGTGTCATTCCGAGCCCACCGGGATTCAGCGCAAAGGCTTAACGCGGCCAAGCCGCGAATTCCATCAGACGAAGCGGGCCTTGCCCATGACAGGCAAGGCCCATGATCACAACTGCGGTAGAGTTAAGGAACAATCAAACGAAAGTAAACCCCCGAGCTCTCGGCATCCACAAATTGTGATTGTAACGAAGATGTCGCCGTGAAAGGCAGACCAAAGTTTGCCCACGTATTCAAGTCATGGGACAACTGCAACTGGTAATTTGTTCCCACCCTTAAATACAGATGGTCTATCCGCACGGCTCTTCCAACGCTGGAGTAGGGCCGGCCTGAATCTACCGCGTAAACTTGGCGAACTTCATAGTCGGAAAGACCGCGGTTGTAAATTTGAACCTCGTCCATTTGACCGTTGAGGTAAATAAATCCTGAAGCTTGTGCTTCTCCAATTTGAAGCGGCTCGTTTCCAGGCAGCATAGGTATTGTTTGAGGGACTACACCCGCAGGAACTCCGTCGATGTAGAGTGACACTGCCTGACCGTCGAAACTGGCGGCTACATGGTGCCACAGTGTGTCTGCAATCTTCGTAGATGATTCCGATTTTACCCAACCTGGTGCCCAGTAAATGAAACTCAATGCATCATTGGTTTGGACGGTGAACTCAAAATGTGAACTCCCGTTCGGCTGATTATCATCTTTGCATACAATCGGACTGAGCACGCCTACCTGTTGACGCTTTAGCCATGCGGCAATGGTGATGTTTGTGCGCACTTCAAATGCGGGAGATGCAGGAACGACGATCCGCTGAGAATTGCCATCAAAACCAAATGCCTGATTTTCGCTTCCAAAATAGTCTAAGGAAG
>JADLHS010000222.1 GCA_020848635.1 Limisphaerales bacterium | reverse complement strand
CAGCCCAAAAAGTCGGCGGCCAGAACACGGGCTGGTTCGGCTATGAGAATCAGAGGGAAACCGCCCGGCAACTGTTCGCCGCGCTGAAGCTCAGCGCTGGCGAAACCAACCGCGCCCCGACCAATCCACTGACCGGTGCCATGCCTTTCGCCGGGCCGCAGAAGACATTTCAGGCCTGGATGGATTTCTCGCTGCTGCCCGGGTTTGACCAGGTGGCGAAGTATTTCGGCTTCACCGTTTACTCCGGCAGCGCAAACGTGGATGGAATCATGTTCAAGTACTTTTCGCCCGCGCCGGCCGAGGTGAAGAAGTAGTGATTGGTTGACCGCCAGCGACAGACTCACGGCACGAGCTGCGGACGGAAAAGCCCTCCACTCCGCCGTTGTCCGCAAGGGATAAGCCGTGGTCGGATCCGTGATAAGTTAGCCCCCGCAAGCGCGCGGTGGCAAACTCGAGCTTAACCGATAAACGCCGCATGCACGGCCTTCACGGCCGACTCCCCTTTCGCCAGATCAATCACCACCGAGATCTTGATTTCGCTCGTTGAGATCATGCCGATGTTCACGCCTTCCTTCGCCAGCGTGTCGAACATTTTCCCGGCTACGCCCGTGTGGCTTTTCATGCCCACGCCGACGATGGAGAGCTTGCCGATCTTCTCGTCCGTCAGAACCTCCCGGAAGCCGACCTCCGCCTTCAGGTCGTCAATCACCTTGCGGGCCTTGAGCAAGTCCGGTTTGTCCACGGTAAAGGAAAGGTCCGTGGCGGGGCTGCCGCTGCCGTGGCTGATATTTTGCACAATCATGTCCACGTTCACATTCGCATCGCCGACGGCCTTGAAGATGCGGGCCGCCACTCCTGGCTTGTCGGGGACAGCCACCAACGTGACCTTGGCCTGATTCTTGTCGAGCGAGACGCCGCGAATTACAACGTCCTCCATGCTTTTGGTTTCTTCTTTCACAATGGTTCCGGGGTTGTCGTTCAAACTGGAGCGGACTTCAAACACCACACCAAACTTCTTGGCAAATTCAACGGACCGCGACTGCATCACCTTCGCGCCAAGGCTGGCGAGTTCGAGCATTTCGTCGTAGGAGATTTCCGGCAGCTTCGTCGCGTTCGGCACGATGCGCGGGTCGGCGGTATAAACGCCGTCCACGTCCGTGTAAATCTGGCATAGCTCGGCCTTGAGCGCGGCGGCCAGCGCGATGGCCGTCAAATCCGAACCACCCCGGCCAAGCGTCGTGATCTGGCCGTCCTTGGTCTCGCCCTGAAAGCCGGCCACGATGACGACGTTGCCGGCATCCAGCGCTTCGTGAACCTGCTTGGGCGTGATGTTGTGAATCCGGGCCTTCGTATGAACGCCGTCCGTCACAATGCCAGCCTGCGCGCCGGTCATGGACACCGCCGGGATACTCAGCGTCTGCAAGGCGATGGCTGTGAGCGCGATCGTCTGCTGCTCGCCGGTGGCCAGAAGCATGTCCATCTCGCGCTCGCTCGGCAGAGGCGCGATGTCCTTGGCCAGTTTGATGAGGCCATCCGTCACGCCGCTCATCGCCGAGACAACGACCACAATCTGGTCACCCTGCGCGCGATATTTCGCCACCCGGGCGGCGACATTTTTGATGCGGTCGGTGTTGGCCACCGAAGTCCCGCCGTATTTCTGAACGATCAATGCCATATTTTATCCCCGCAAAACCAATCCGCCAAAAATCCAGCGGACGCTGAGCATGTCAGAAATGCGGCGGCAATCAAGTCGCGGTGTGATGTTGGAGCAGATAGGTGCGGAACTTCTCATACACGGCCCCCATCCGGTCGAAATCCTCCGGTTGCTGGATGGCGGCGGCCATCGCGGGCGGCACGTCCGGCGACCAGCCCATGTTCTTTTCGATTTCCTCGGGAAATTTGGCCGGGTTCGCGGTTTCGAGGATCACCGCCGGCAAACCGTTGAGCGCCTCCTGCGCCTGCCAGTCCTGAAACCCGCGCCAGGCGACGGCCCCGTGGGGTTCGAGTAACAACTGATACTTCGTCCAGACTTCCCGGATGGTCACCCGCGTGCGTTCGTCGGAGATCGAACTGGAAAACAAATCGCGGCGCATCGCGGCCAGGTCGGGCAACTGATGAATCCGGCCCGTCTCATCCATGCGCCCGCCATAAACCATCACCAGCCGGGCGAGGTTGCTGGGATGCCCCACGTTCATTGCGTTTGAAACCGAATTGCGGGAGGGCACGACTTTTTCGTAATGGCCGGTCGCGAGAAAGCGCGGAAAGGCGTCGTTGTCGTTAACCGAGGTCACCAGTTTCCGGATCGGCAACCCCATCTGCCGGGCCACCACGGCGCCCATCATGTCGCCGAAATTTCCGCTCGGCACGGAGAAAACAATGGGTTCGCCGGGTTGGGCCAGCCGCGACGCGGCGTAAAAATAATAAATGCTCTGCGGCAGCAGGCGGCCAATGTTGATCGAGTTGGCCGACGAAAGGGGAATGCATTGCAACGTCGGATCAGCGAACGCTTGCTTCACCATCGCCTGGCAGTCATCGAATTTGCCGTCAATCGCCACGGTCCGGACGTTGCCGCGGAGGGTGGTCATCAGCTTGCGCTGGCTCACGCTGACCTCGTTGAGCGGAAACAGCACGATGACGCGGATGCCGGGGACGTTGTGAAATGCGTGCGCCACCGCCGCGCCCGTATCGCCACTCGTCGCCGTGAGGATCGTGAGCTGCTTTCCATCCTCGTGCAGAAACCGGCCCAAAAGCCGGGCCATCATGCGCGCGGCAAAATCCTTGAACGACGCCGTCGGCCCCTGATCGAGCCGCATGACATGGACACGGTCGTAAACCCTTTCCAGCGGGAGGTCGAAATTGTAAGCCTCGCGGCACATCGCGGCGAGCGCGTCCGCGGACAGGATGCCCTCGGTGTATTTCGCCAGCACGCGAAAGGCGATTTCGGAATACGGCAGCTGGGCGAACGCGGCGATTTCTGCCGGGGCGAGCGTTGGGAATTGCTCCGGGAAATACAAGCCGCGATCCGGGGCCTGGCCGGCCATGAGCGCCACGCGCAAATTGACGGCGGGGGATTGCCCGTTGGTGCTGTGAAAAAGAGTTGCAGCCATTTTGAAATTACAACGCCAGCCAAAGGCGGACGGCGGCTTCGATGGATTCAAGTTGTGACCGGTTTAGTGACCCGAGCCGGCGGAGCAGATTGACCCGGGGAACGGACTGCGAACCTTGGACATTGAAAACGCCGCGTTGCAACCACGGCACATCCACCGCCGCCTCAAACTGGGAGCCGCGCACGGTTGTCGTGTGCGGCACCACATGAAACAAGGCGTAGTCCTGATCGCCGAACCGTGTACTCAATACCAACACGGGACGAACCTTCGCCACCATGCCCAAGTTGGCCAGCCAGACTTCTCCCCGCTCCGGGATATTCATGGCGGCCCGGCTTTCTTGGCTTTCGCCTCCGCCCGGTCGAACATTTGGAATGCCTGATCCGCCACGGCCATTTGATCTTCTTCCGTCCACACCCCGTAGGCGTCGTCAAAAATAATTCCCGATTTCCTTTGCCGATAGATACTGATCAAGGTTCGTTCCACCTGATGCAACTCTTCCGTGCTCAGGTTCGACAAGGCGCTCGTAATTTCGGCAACAGTGCTCATGGGTGGAAGATAAGCCGTCTAGTCCAGATTCTCCACCCGGAACATGATCGGCCGGCCTTTGATGACCGGGAGCTTCGCAATCCTGGCCAGCGCCTTGCGCATGGCCGCGTTGGGCGCGGCGTGCAACATCAGGATCAACGGGACGCTTTCGCCTTGGTGCCCCTCGGGTTGAATAACGGACGAGATGCCGATTTTGGCCGCCGCGAAGATGGCGGAGATCTTCGCCAGCACTCCGGGGCGATCCACAACGCTCAACCGGACGTAGTAGCGCGAGGTAATTTCATCCAGCGACACCACGCGACCGCTCCGGGCATGCGCCACAAAGGGCGCCACCCGAACTTTCCCGCCGCCCTTCAAGTCGAGCGCGGCATCGGCCACATCGCTCAACACGGCGCTGGCGGTGGCGTCCTTGCCCGCGCCACGACCATAGAACAAGGTATCGCCGACCACATCGCCGCGCACAAAGCACGCGTTGAACACGCCATTGACACTGGCCAGCACATGAGCGTTGGGGATGAGGGTCGGATAAACGGAAACCTGCACGCCGGCGGGAAGCTTGCCGTCACCCTGCGCCCCCCGACCCTCGGCAGGCTTCACGATCCCAAGCAGCTTGATCGTGTACCCCAGTTGTTGCGCGAACAGCATGTCAATCTTGGACACGTCACGAATTCCCTCGGTGTGAATTTTGTGATGATCCACCCAGAAGCCGTGCGCGAGCGAGGCAAGGATGCCGATCTTGTGCTGCGCGTCGTGCCCGTCAATGTCCAGGTCGGGTGGCGTTTCGGCGTAGCCCAGTTTCTGCGCGTCGGTCAGGACATCGGCGAAATCCGCGCCTTCGAGCTTCATGCGCGTGAGGATGTAGTTGCACGTGCCGTTGACGATGCCATAAATCGCCGCGAAACGGTTGGCGACGAAACCTTCGCGCAACGCCTTGATGATCGGAATGCCTCCGCAAACGCTGGCCTCGTAATAAAGATTCGCCCCGCTCTTCGCCGCCGCGGCGAACAGTTCCGGCCCATGCGCCGAGAGCAGTGCCTTGTTGGCCGTGACCACGGTTTTGCCCTGCGCGAGAGCCGCCAGGACCATCGTCTTCGCGATGCCCGTGCCGCCGACGAGTTCGATGAGCACTTGAATTTGCGGATCGTTGACGACTTCCTGCCAGGCGGTCGTCATCAGGTGACGGGGGATCGGGTAAGGGCGGGGTTCGTCGAACGCCTTCACGGCGATCTTGCGAAAGGCCAACTGCACGCCGAGACGGGCGGCCATGAGGTCGCCGTTCTGCTGCCACGCGTGGAAAACACCGCTGCCCACCGTTCCACCACCAATCATTCCGAGGTTCACTTGCTGCATAGAGCAGCAAAGGTTGCCGTGAAAACGCGGCCGGAACAATTCAATTTTAAGCGATTTCAGCGCGTTGAGCTCGCAAAACCAGCAGCGCCCCGGTCGTGAACAGCACCGCGCTGTATGCAAACGCGACCTCCGTGCCGAAAGCCGTCCACAACGCGCCGACCACAATGCTCGATAGACAATCGCCTACGCCATTGACCGTCGCCAGCGTACCGAACGCCATGCCGTGATGT
>JADLHS010000221.1 GCA_020848635.1 Limisphaerales bacterium | reverse complement strand
CTCTCCGTCGAGGAGAATCGTGCGGCGGCGCTGGCGATCCTCGGATTGCCCGGAATGCGTTTCCTGCACGAGGGCCAACTCACCGGCGCCCGGCTCAAATTGCCAGTTCAACTTGTGCGCCGCCCGATCGAGGCAGCGCAACCGGAGATCCGCGCGGCCTATGAGCAGCTTTTGACCGTATTGAAGTCTGCCAGGGTGGGTTGCGGTCAGGCACAAGTGCTCACGCCCCGCGCCGCATGGGATGGAAATCCAACCGGCCAAAACTTCATCGTCGTCCAGTGGCAGGAAAAATCGCCGGAGTTCGACTTGGTGGTCGTGAATCTTGCGTCGCATCGCAGCCAGTGTTACGTGACGTTGAGTGTGCCAGGGCTGGTTGACCATCACTGGAAATTGCGCGATCGGTTGAGCGAGGAGCGCTACGTGCGCGTCGGCAGCGACATCGCGCATCAGGGGCTGTATCTGGATTTGCCGGCCCATGGCGCGCAGGTGTTTCACTTCACGCCCGCGGGGTGAGCGGGGCAGGGGTTTATCGCAATAATGAGTCGAACGGGGCCAACGATGTAAAACACGAAGCGGAACTGAGTGCATCAACCCGCACGGTTTCCAGTGTCTTCGGTGGGCTCATTTCAAATATCTCCAACCCAGGAAGGCGATGGCAACAAATGTTGCGCCACAAGTGATCACCAGAGTAGCGATGCGTACGGGTAACGGCAACTTGCGCTCGGCCCGCGTGTAGAGCAGAAAGGTCAGTGGCAAGGTTATCGCCGCCACGCACAAATTAAGGGTGGCTCGGGCCTCCGTCCTCTCAACAGTGAGAAAAAAGTCAATGGGGTAAGAATACTGTTGGTAAATGGAAAGCCACGTGCATGCCAGTGACTGCGCGAGCAGTCCGTTGATGGCCACCACCGCGCCGAGGCACCAAACTTTGGAGGTGGTCGACATTTTGAACTGAACGGTTTCGGAATCTAAACTGGGAATTATCCTGAAGGCTGGTCTGGCTTGCGCCCGCTCACTCGCCAGTGGCTGGTTTGGGACCAATGGGTTTGACAGTCGAAGGCAGGGTGGCTTTCTGGTAGGGCGAGTGGAGGTTGAAATAGATTCCACACAGTGGGCGAGCATCGTCGCTTTGGCTCAGGATGATGGTTACCTGCTTGTCGAGCGCGAGGCCATGACGCATCCCCGGGCCGCGTTGTTCGTAGGCGGCGAGCGCCTTCTGCATCAGCGAATTCATCGCGGTCTCGAAATCCTCCGGCGTCTTGTCCAAGCAGATCACGTATTTCTCGTAGGCCTTGACGGCGGCGGCGATTTCCTTTTTGAACGTCTGAATGGTCACTGGTGCTAGCTTAACCCAAACCTGGCCGGGAATTGAAGCAAAATCCCGCCTGATGGGAAACGGCTCGGCATCGGCGTCGTCCTGATTGTCGGTGGGTGAATCCAGTAATAGCGCTGTTTGCAGGCCAGAGTGTCGTTGGAATTGCACCGGGGAGCACTATTTCTTTACCTCTACTCTGCGACCGGGTTGGCTCGAACCGAGGTGCGCTTGCCGAACAGGGCCGTGCCAACACGCACGATCGTCGCGCCTTCCTCAATCGCAACCTCAAAATCACCGCTCATCCCCATGCTCAAGTGGGGCATCGGCGCGGCGAGAATCTGTTCACACTGCAACTTTAGTTCCCGCAGCCGGCGGAAATGGGGGCGCGAATTCTCCGGGAGGGGCGACCACGGCGGCACGGCCATCAAACCGTGAATCTCGATCCGGGGCAGTGCATTGATCGCCTTCAACTCGGCGAGCAGGCGCTCCGGTTGGTAGCCAAACTTGCTCGCTTCCCCGGCGACGTTCACCTCAAGCAGGATCGGCATCGTTTTGGCGGCGGCTTCCGCCCGCCTGTTGATTTCCTGCGCCAGCGCGAGGCTATCCACACTCTCGATCATCGCGAACAATTCCACGGCTTCGCGGCACTTGTTGCTCTGCAAATGACCAATGAAATGCCAGCGCAGCCGTCCCGGGCAAAGCGGGATCTTGGCCCGGGCCTCCTGCACTTTATTCTCGCCGAAGAGCGAAAGCCCGAGGTTGGCGGCGGCGCTGACCGCTTCCGGTGGGTGCGTTTTGGCGACGGCGAGCAAGCCAACCGAAGTTGGTTCGCGCCCGGCGCGTTGGCACGCGATGCTAATCCGTTGTTGAATCGAATTGAGGTTTTCAGCCAGACTCACGGTGGCACGGTACATCGTAACCCATCAATCGTAAATTCTTTCCATGAACTATTGGCTGGTTAAGTCCGAACCCGGAACCTACGCCTGGGCGCAGTTTGTGAAGGACGGTCGGACGGCTTGGACGGGGGTCCGCAATTACCAGGCCCGGATTTATCTACGGGCCATGAAGCGCGGCGACCGCGTGCTCTTCTACCACAGCAACGAAGGCAAGAATGTGGTCGGGGTTGCCCAAGTTGTGAAGCCCGCCTATCCCGATCCAACCGCGGAAGCGGGTGATTGGTCCTGTGTGGATCTCGCTCCCGTCGAAACCCTGGCAAAGCCGGTTGGACTCGACGCCATCAAGACGGACTCGCTGCTTCAGGCGATGGTATTGGTGAAGAACTCCCGTTTATCGGTGCAGCCCGTGACGGAACCACAATTCAACCGGGTCCTCGAACATGCCGCCACGAAAGCTTAACAACGATTTCCGCGCGGTCATCTTTGACATGGATGGAGTGATCGTGGACAGCGAACCGCGCCACGCGCATGCCTTTTTCGAAGTTGTGCGCGAGATTGGCTACGGTGACACGCACGGCGTCAACTGGGACGATTACGTGGGCCGGTCGGATCACGATATCTGGGGGGATTTTGTCGCCAAACATAAACCCGCGCAGTCGTTGGAGCGTTTGTTGGAGATGAAGCGTGATCGCGTGCTCGAGATCATCCAGCGGGACCAGCCCGTGTATGCAGGGTTGACGGAACTGGTCGAAAGACTGGCGCGGGTTTGTCGGCTGGGCCTGGCCTCCGGCTCGGATCGCCCGGTGGTCGAAGCGGTGCTTTCGCTGCGGGACCTGCGGCGCCATTTTTCCGCCACGGTCACCGCCTCAGAAGTTATGCGGGGCAAGCCGGCCCCGGAGATCTTTCTACGCACGGCGGAACTGCTCGGCGTCGCGCCAGCGGATTGCTGGGTGATCGAAGATTCGAAGCCGGGTGTGACCGCCGCGCTTGCCGCGGGAATGCGGGTGATCGCCATCACCAATACGCACCCAGCGGATGAATTGCGGCGCGCGACGGTCGTGGTGGCAAACTACGCCGAGATTGAGCGATTGTTGCTGGGAACCTGACCACATCGGTTCCCGAGGGAATATCATCATCGCGACCGACGGGGATAATCCGGGGTCAATCGCGGCTGTTCCGGGCCAAGCTCAAGAAGTAGAGCAGTTGCATGACCGAGGAAACCAGCGCCGCGACGTAGGTCAGCGCCGCCGCCCCCAGAACCTTGTTCACCCCGTCGCTTTCCTCCGCTCGCACGATACCCAGGCGCAGTAGTTGTTCCTTGGCGCGTTTGCTGGCGTCGAACTCGACGGGCAAGGTCACCAGTTGAAACACCATCGTCACGCTGAAGACCGCAATGGCCACCCAGATCAGTTTGGCGAAGAGCGCGCCCCCCAGGAACATCCCAAGCAGGATGATGCCGATCCATGCATAACTGGCGAACTGCGTCACCGGCACGAGCGTCATGCGCAAGTTGAGCGGCGCATAGGCCGCCTGATGTTGCAAGGCGTGCCCGGCCTCGTGCGCCGCCACACCAACGGCGGCGATGGAGCGCCCATGGAAATTTTCCGTGGACAGGCAAAGTGCGCGCTTTGTGGGGTCGTAATGGTCGGTCAGATGCCCGCCCACCTCGCTGACCGGCACGTTCGAAAGTCCTGCCCGGTCGAGAATCTCGCGGGCGGCTTCCGCGCCGGTGACTCCGGAATGCAAGCCCACGCGGCTGTACTTGCCGTAAGCGGAGCTCAATTTGAACTGGGCCCACAGACCGATTAGCATCGCGGGCAACATGAACAACAGATAATCAATGTTCCAAATCATAAACTCGTTAGGTTGACAGTCTTCCTACCGTCGCGTTCATTCTAGCGGCGTTCGTGCCAGTGGTAAATTGGCGAATTCAAGGGTGAAAAATGCGGTTGCCGGAGGCGCGACGATGCCAGGGCGACACGATTGAGCCATTGCCTCTGGCTTTCTGGCACAACTTTCGACTTGTTACCCCACCGATCAGCGCGCCGCAACCTATGTCGCTGACTTTCAGACCGGGGTTGCCGAGCGGTCATTGGGAAAACATTGAATCAATTTGAAAATCTCAAAGGTTCTCCCAAAATCCATTTTCCTTCAGATTTTTCATAGCTGTTTCGTGAGCTTCAGGACTTTCAATAACCAACAGCACAGATTTCTCGGGAAGGTATTTGAAGACACTTGTGTAGCGAAATTCTCCAGTCATTTCATTTGTTCCGGTTGGAACATCAATGCTCCACAAGTAAACTTTGGCGACATCAATAAAAGCAGACGTTACAGGGTCGGTGTCAACGCGGACCTGGTTTTGTCTTTTCAAATCTTCGGCCATTTGTTTCAGGCCGGAACCGATCTTGTAACTTCTGCACTCGAGGTGGGCTGGATTCCTTCCAAGGTGAATGGCATCCGGTTTTTCACTGTAATTCAGTTCGGCCCACGACACCAGCTGTTGAAACTCGCACCCCAAAGAATGCCCAGCCATGAAAGTGCCTGTATGCCGGAATGTTTCAAAGCCGCACGCACCGCGATTCATCCAGTTCGTCTCTTCCTTTCGGAAATCAGCAATCAGTTTATCCATGTCTGTTTTGAGTGCAGGATCCGACGGATAAGCGATGATGTCTGCGGGAGTTCTGTCCAAGAACACCGCTTGAGTGACCGATCCATTACTGGCTTTGGCAACAGCCCCGTTTACCGTCGTTACAACCTCAATGATAGTGGCATTTGTGAAATGTTGCTCCGGCAAGCCGAACGCATCCCAACGATAGGGGCGTTGATGGGCCACTTTCTTTGAGCAAGAAACCAAAACAAGAATTACAACCGTGGATAGCAGCAAACCAATAAAGCTGACAATTCGTCCAGGCTTCGCCTTAAACCTGAACTTGGTTATGAACTTTTTGTTCATATAATTCCGGCTCCACCCACTTGTTGTGTTCCTTGATGAGATCAACGAGCCGTTCCACGGCATCTCCTTCCGGGATGTTGAATTTGATCGCGGTTTTGCCGACGTAGAGATTGATCTTGCCAGGGGCACCACCGACATAGCCGAAATCGGCGTCCGCCATTTCGCCGGGGCCGTTTACGATGCAGCCCATGATGGCGATCTTCACGCCTTTGAGATGCTCTGTGCGTGTCTTGATGCGCGCCGTGACGGTCTGCAGGTTGAACAAAGTCCGCCCACAGGACGGGCACGCCACGTAATCGGTCTTGAACGACCGGCAACCTGCGGCCTGCAAAAGGTTGTAAGCCAGCCGCAACGATTGGCCCGCGCCGGCTTCGCTCCGGACCAGAATCGCATCGCCAATGCCGTCCGCCAGCAGCGCACCGACAACGATGGAGGCGCGTAGCAGGGCGATCTTGGGTTCGAGCGGCACTGGTTCAAAGCTCAGGCAATCTTTCAGGAGGATCGGATTGTTCCGGCCATGCTGTTTGAGTTTCGCTGCCAGCAGACGAAATGCGGTGATGGCCGGGAGATTCACCCCATCCTTTACGGTGACGAGTTGGGTGTCGCAGTTGATCGCAAGCTCCTGCGCCGGATCCAGTTCCGCTACGTTGAGGTCTTCATAGACCGCTTCCGGTTTTACGTCGTCTTTCGGCCGAATCTTGGGGATGACTTTGTCCCATGTCCCACGCGTGACGACGACCCGGATGAGCTGCTCGCCACCACACTTAACCTGGTCGTTTAACTCGATTTCCGGCGTCGCGCGTCGCTCGAATTGGAAGGGGTCGAACGAAGGTTGAAGGTTGAAGGTTGAAGGTTGAAGGTTCGCCAATCTGGGAATTTGCGCGAGCAAATCGCTGCAGACCTCGATTTCACGGGGTGAATCTTCCGTGAGCGAAACGCGGATGGTGTCGCCCAAGCCATCACAGAGTAGCGAGCCGATGCCGATGGCGGACTTGATCCGGCCATCCTCGCCTTCGCCAGCCTCGGTGACACCGAGATGAATCGGGTAGTTCCAATCCGGCCCTTCCTGCTCCAGCCGGGCAACGAGGAGGCGATAGCATTCAATCATCACCTTGGGATTGGACGACTTCATCGAGAACTTGAAGTTGTGGAAGTCGTGTTGGCGCGCGATACGGGCAAATTCCAGCGCGCTTTCAACCATGCCGAGCGGCGTGTCGCCAAAGCGATTCATGATGCGGTCGGAGAGCGAGCCGTGATTCGTGCCAATCCGGAGCGCCCGCTGGAGGTGTTTCGCTTCGAGCACCAACGGCGTGAACTTTTCTTCAATGCGCTTCAACTCCGCGGTGTATTGCTCGTCCGTGTACTCCTTGATCGCAAATTTCTTGGAGTCCGCGTAATTGCCGGGATTCACGCGCACCACTTCGACCCATTTCACCGCTTCCATCGCGGCTTCGGGCTTGAAATGAATGTCCGCGACAATCGGCACACGGCAGCCGCGCTGGCGCAGTTCGGCGACAATGACTTGCAGGTTTGCCGCGTCCTTCACCGTCGGCGCGGTGATGCGTACGAGCTGGCAGCCGACGGCCACGAGATCGAGCGTTTGCTGCACGCTGGCGGTCGTATCCATCGTGTCGCAGGTGATCATGGACTGGGCCACGACGGGATGATCGCCGCCGATGATCACGCCGCCGTGCCGGGGATCGCCGATGACCACCTCACGGGTCTTACGACGGCTAAAAACATAGGGCGAATCGCAGTAGCGCATGGCGGGGGGATTATTTCTTCGGTGCGAAAACGATGGGCTGATCGCGTTCGGCGCGGCTGCTCCGAATCCAGTCGCCGGTGTCAAAGAAGGCGATAAAGAGCATGAAACCGATGAGCAACACCGCGAAGCCACTCTGAATGTAATTGAGCAGTTTCGGACTGACTGGACGGCGGCGAACAACTTCGATCAGGGAGAGGGTGATGTGTCCGCCATCGAGGACGGGCAGGGGCAGCAGGTTGAGCATGGCGAGATTAACATTCAGCAGCACGCTGAACCACAGCACAAGCCGCCAGCCGTTCTCGTTCTCAAACAGATTCTTGTACACGCGAATGATCATCACCGCGCCCCCGAGTTGCTGGACGCCGATGTCGGTCTTTTTCGAAAAGACCGCGCCGACGGTGGCGAATATCTGTCCCGCACTGGCTTCGATCTGCTCCCACGGGCCGGGATAGATCAGCGTCTTGTTCGTGTTGCCCTGCCAGCTCAGGATACCAAAGGATGGCGGCTGGTTGGTGGGAGTGAGCGGTTTTTCTGCGAGCAGCGAGCGGTCGAAGTGTTCCGTCCCCCGACGAATCGTGAACGTGACGGGCGCGGCAGTCGGATTCGTCTGGGAATCCTGCGCGTGGTCGTAGGCCGCAAAGCTGAAAATCTTTTCGCCGTTGATGGCCACAATTTCGTCGCCGCGCTTCAATCCGGCGGCGGCGGCGGGACTGTTGCTGGCCACATCGTAGATCAGCGCCGGTTGAAATGGGCCGACGAGAATCTGGCGCAGCGCGCGGCGTTCATACCACTTGTTGGCGCGCTTGAAGGGGGTGACATGGGTGAGGACTTCTTTCCCGTCGCGGAGATATTTAATGGCCAGATTTGTGTTTTCGCTCGTGATCACACGCCAGGTGATGCTCTCTTGGGTCGGCGGGCCGAATGCCTTCACCGGCCGGTCGTCAATGCTCACAATCGTGTCGCCGGGTCGTAGGCCGGCCTTCCACGCTGGGCCGTCGGGCACCACCCAGCCGAGTGTCGGCTTGTCGTCGGCGACGCTGACCGGCTTTCCCACCTGCCAGACGACCACAGCAAAGGCGATCGCGAGCAGGAAACTGAAAAGGGGACCGGCGAACGCGACGATAATTTTGTCGAGCGGCGAGGCATTGGGTAGTTGCTCGGCGGAACTTTCGGATTTGCCCTCAATGGCTTCCATGGTCGCCATTTGAGGCAGGGAGACGTAGCCGCCGGCGGGAATCCAACCGAGGGCGTATTCCACGCCGTTGATTTTGGCGCTCCAGATGGGTTTACCGAACCAGATGGCAAAGCGCTCGACCTTCATCCCGCGCCAGCGGGCCGCGAGGAAGTGGCCAAGTTCGTGGACAAAGATGAGCAGGTTCAGCGCAAACAGCGCTTCCAATACGACCAGAATTATTTTCAAGATGGACATTTTAGATCAAGTTCGCCCCAGGTGGAGCGGTGGTGAGTATAGCTGAAAGATTGGTTGCGGCAATGACGGCTTTTGCCACAAGCCCCGACCGAATGACAGTCGAAGGTGCAATAGGGAGGGAGCAAGGCTGATTCGCGGCAAAAGGTTTCCGCTGGTTGGTTCAACGAGCCGCTTCGCCTCGCGCCCAAAGGTCGGCGGCGAGAATCTGTTCGAGCGTGGGATGGGCCACGACCTGGTGTGCGTCCATCGTGCGGCTCACGGTTTCCGTAATTTGGGGGAAATTGATTTTCCGGTTCACGAACGCTTCGACCGCAACTTCGTTTGCGGCGTTCAATACGGCTGGCAACGTGCCGCCAACCTCACCGGCGCGGCGGGCCAGGATCAGGGCAGGGAATCGTTCCGGGTCAGGCGCTTGGAAAGTGAGATTGCCCAGTTTTGGGAAGTCGGTTTGCACTCGGTCGCTCGCGGCGCGGTCGGGATACGTGAGGGCGTATTGAATCGGCAAACACATGTCCGGCGTGGAAAGTTGAGCGAGCAGCGAGCCATCCACGAACTCAACCATTGAATGGACGATGCTCTGCGGATGCACCACCACGCCGACCCGCGCCATCTCGATGTCAAACAACCAGCGGGCTTCAATCATCTCCAGCCCTTTGTTGAACAACGTGGCCGAATCAATCGTGATCTTGCGGCCCATGACCCACGACGGATGTTTGAGGGCGCGCTCGACGGTGATCTCGGCAAACTTTTCCTTCGGCCACAGTGTCGCGTCGCGAAACGGTCCGCCGCTGGCCGTGAGCCAGAGTCTTCGGACGGAGGCTGACGGTTTGCCGTCGAGGCACTGGAAAATCGCCGAATGCTCGCTGTCAACGGCCAGGACGCGCACGCCGTACTTCCGCGCCTCGTTCATCACGATTTCGCCGGCCATGACGAGAATTTCCTTTGACGCGACGGCGATATCTTTGCCCGCGCGAATTGCCGCCAGCGCCGGTTGCAAACCCGCCGTGCCGACGATCGCGATCAGGACGATGTCCGCCTCCGGCAGCGTGGCCAGTTTCAACAGCCCTTCGGCACCGGAAAAAACTTCGCACGTCGTGCCAAGAGTTTTGCGCAGTTCCCGGGCCTTGGCGGGATCATTGATGGAAATGACGGCGGGCTGGTGCTTGCGCGTTTGGTCGAGCAGCAATTCGGAATTATTGCCCGCCGCCAGGGCGATCAACCGGATGCGCTCGGGCAAATCTTCCGCCACTTTCACCGTGCTGGTGCCGATCGAGCCGGTGCTGCCGAGGAGAACGACGTTTTTCATGGATGGGTGAGGATGTGCCGCAGATACAAATACATGATCGGCGCGTTAAACAGCAGGCTGTCGAGCAAGTCGAGGATGCCGCCGATGCCGGGAAAGAAGTTCCCGGAGTCTTTCACCCCGGCTTCACGCTTGAAAAGTGACTCGATGAGATCGCCAATGACGGCGGTTGAACTTAAGACGACGCCCAGCACGACCGCATGCAGCGGCGTCATGCCCGGCATTTTGTCGGCGAAATAGTGCGCGTACACCAGGCTTGCTCCGGTCGCCACCACGAGCGCGCCGCCGAAGCCCTCCCACGTCTTGGCCGGGCTGATGCGTGGGATCATCTTGTGTTTGCCAATGAGCGAGCCGACCGCATACGCGCCGCTATCGCTGAACTTGGTGACCAGCATGAAATAGAGGACGTAGTATTTGCCGTGGTCGTGGATGCCGGGGAAGAAATTGATTTTCTGGATGAAGTTCAGCAGCCAGGGAACATACATGAGGCCGAACAGCGTCGTGGAGATGGCGAGGATGCCGGCCGTGTTGTGGCGGGCGACAAATTGCCGCACGCACAAGCCGAGGACGAACAGGATTAGAAAGCTCGTTTCAAAGTCGTTCACCCGCGCCGGCGTATCGTGAATGCCGAGCCGCCCGGTCACATGCAGAAAAGTGCCGATCATCAACAGCACCCCGGCCAGAATCCCGAAAGCCTTGAAACACACCAGATTCCGCTTCTCGACCAAACCGTAGAATTCCATCAGCCCGACACACGCCAGCACCACCATGAAGAGCGCGAAGACGCTGTCGGCAATCAGCTTGTTGCCCGAGAACATCCCGGCCAGCACGATGGTCCAGAGGATTACCGTGCTGGTCAGGCGACGAAAGAAAACTTTCGCCTTGGAAGGAGGTTGGGTTGCGACCGCTGGGTCTGACATCGGGGCGGACGTTAGCAAGCCGGGGAAGCGTTGCCAACAGGCTTCTCCCAAGCTTCTCCGTGGTGCCGGTGTCCGGCCTGACTCTGAAATTGACGCGCTCACGGACGGCAGCCTAGAGTCGTTACATGTGGGAAGAGCAGCCAGAATACCAGAAATCGCAGGCTAAGCTGATTGGCGTCGTGCTCGGCCTTTTGTTCATCTATGGGGTTGTTTACTGTATATCAGAGCGCGATTGGGATTTGCTCGGGCAGGTCCTGCTGTTCGCAGGTGCTTTGGTTGTCGCGATCGGCTTGCTTTCAGGCACTGCGTGGCTCCTGGTAAAAATCTTTACACGAGGTCGCAGACGCGATTCAGACGAGGATTTATGACAGGATGCCTTAACCTGCAGCCAGATGCCGCGCCTGGCGTTTCAGGGGCACGGCCCGGTGTTTTGGGCGCGACGTTGGCGTTGCGGTCAGAAATTCGCGGAGAAACTCAGGTTGATCATGGCGTCCGCCCCGCTGGTAATCGCGCCACAGGGTTTCGGCTACTAAGCCGGGTCTAAGTTTCAATTCGTCGGTTAGAAAGTGGAAAAGCGATTCCATCAGCCGCGCCAAAGCGATGGCATCCGTTCGTCGCACGCGGGCGTAGAGCCAGTTGCTCCAGCGCAGGAACGACTGAAAGGGCGACGCGCCGCCGCTCCAGATCAACGGGGTCGTTTCGACAAAGTTGCCGCTGTTGCCCACCAGATCCCAGTAGCGCGCGAACCGGCGCAGGGTTTGCATGGTGGCAAAATCAATCAGCTTGGTTTGCAGAATTTCGTAGGGCGGATGCGGGTTATAGACCATCTGCCACTCCGCGTCATGGCGGAAGATAGGCGTGCCCCGCAGCCGCTTCAGAATGCCGACCTGGATTTCCTGCGGGCGCAACGCGATGAGTTGGTCAAAGCCCGCGCCGAAACTTTGCACGGATTCGCCTGGCAAGCCCACAATGAGATCGGCGTGAAGGTGGACGCCCGTCTGCTCCCGCAGGAAGTGGAAGTTGTCGGCCAGTCGCACGTAGTCCTGTCGGCGGCTGATCAGTCCGGCGACCTGAGGATTAAACGTCTGGATCCCGACTTCAAATTGGAGCGTGCCCGCCGGAAACTTCGCGATGATCTCGCGTAATGCCTCCGGTAAACGGTCGGGGATCATTTCGAAATGGTAAAAGTTTCCGGGCTGATGCCGCTCCAGGAAGAATTCTAGAATCGCGCGGCTGGTCGGGACGCTCAGATTAAATGTCCGGTCCACGAACTTGAACTGCTTTGCGCCCCGGTCGAGCAGCTTCTGCATCGCGCCGAGCATGACGGGCAGTTCCACGGCGCGCACGGGAATGTCGAGCGATGAGAGGCAAAATTCACAACGGAACGGACATCCCCGCGACGCCTCCACATAGAGGATGCGATGTGCGATGTCCTGCGCGTCGTAGAACTCGTAGGGCAGGGTGAGGCGGGTGAATTCCGGAAGCCCGGCGGGAATGATTTTGGGCGGAACGCCAGTCTCCGACCCGGCGCGTTGTTCGACCTTGCCAGGGTCGAGCCGGATCGGTGACCGGCGCTCCAACAACTGCCCGCACACTTCCGCAAATTCTAAGTCCGCCTCGCCAGTGATGACGTGGTCCGCGAGTTGAACGATCTCCTGATGCTCGGTTTCATAGCTCACCTCCGGTCCGCCGAGGATGAGGGTGACTTCCGGGCGGACGCGCTTGAGGGTCGCGACGACCTCAGTGGTAGGCGCGACGTTCCAGATATAAACTCCCAGTCCAATGATCCGCGGATTCTGCGCGAGCAAAGCTTCCACGATGTCAACCGGACGCTGATTGATGTCAAACTCCAGGAGTTGCGCGCGGGGCCGCAGCAGGCCGAGGTTGGCCAGGAGATAGCGCAAGCCGAACGACGCGTGAATGTATTTCGCGTTGAGGGTGGCGAGAACGATGTCCGGCATCGCGGCAGGGTAACAGAGGTCTGGCGGGGCGCAAAGGCTCTGGTTCAACCCCAGCCCAGCCACCGTCCGCCGTGATACGTGATGAAAGCCAGCCCCCAGGCGAGTGCGCCCATGTAAAGCCATTGGAAGATCGGCCACTTCCAGGAATTGGTTTCGCGCCGCACGATGGCCACGGTGCTGACGCATTGCATGGCAAATACGTAAAACACCATCAACGTGATCGCCACCAATGGCGTGTAAACGGGCGAGCCGTCGGGCCGCTTCTGGTCCTGCAACGTCCGGGCCAAGCTCATCCGGCCGGAGTCCGTATCATCGTCGGCGACGTTATAGACCGTGGACATGGTGCTGACGAAAACCTCCCGCGCTGCAAACGACGCCACGATGCCGATGCCGATCTTCCAATCGAAACCCAGCGGCGCGATGACTGGTTCGATCGCGCGCCCGAGATAACCGGCAAAGCTGCGCCGCAGTTTTTCGCCGGTTTCCTGTTGGTCCAAAGCGGCGAGTTGTTCGGCCCGGGCCGCGTCGTTTGAGACGCCGGTGGGCAGGCCCGGGGCGAATGACTTTTCTAATGCCTGGCGTTTCGCTGCGAAATCCGCCGCAATCGTGTCGCTCTTCGGATACGTCGCCAGCGCCCACAATATGATGTTAATCCCGAGAATCACTGTGCCCGCGCGGCGGAGGAACAGCCGGGAGCGATCCCACATGTGGCGGAGCACCACGCGGAGCAGCGGCCGTTTGTAGGGCGGCAGCTCCATGATCAGCATCGGTGTTTCCCCCTTGAGCAACGTTTTCTTGAACAGCCACGCCATCAGCAGCGCCACAACGATGCCGAGCAGATACATCCCGAGCATCGTGGCGCCTTGCAACAACTTCGGGATGCCAAAAACCGCATGCGCTGGAATGCAAGCCGCGATCAGCAAGGCGTAAACCGGCAGCCGCGCGGAGCAGCTCATCAACGGCGCGACGAGAATGGTTACCAGCCGGTCTTTGGGGGTTTCAATGGTGCGCGTAGCCATGATGCCGGGAATCGCACATGCGAACGAACTCAGCATCGGGATGAAACTCTTGCCATGCAATCCGACCTTGCTCATCAGGCGATCCATCAAAAACGCGGCCCGCGCCATGTAGCCCGTGTCTTCGAGGAGGCCGATAAAGAAGAACAAAATCAAAATTTGCGGCAGGAACACCACCACCGCACCCACGCCTGCAATCACGCCGTTGACGAGCAGGCTGTTCAAATCGCCCGGCGGAATCATCTGGCCAACCCGCGCGCCGAGCCAGTCCACGACCGCTTGCAGCGCGTCCATCGGGATTTTGGCGAAAACGAAAATACTGAGGAACATCGTCGCCATGATGGCGATGAAGATCAGCGTGCCCCAGACTTTGTGGGTCAACCAGCGATCCAGTTTGTCGCTCAAGGTTTCCCCGGGCGGCGCGAGTTCCGTTGTCACCGCTTGCTGGATTTCAGCCACGCGGGCGTAGCGCCATTCGATGGGGGCGCCGCGCCAGTCCACGTTCTGGGCGTCAAGCCGCTTGCGGGCGGCGGCCACTGCGTCCTGAATCTTCTGGGGATAATGCGTGGTGCTCGATGCCAGCGCCTTCTCGTTGCTGAGCAGCAACAAAGCCTCGGCCGTTGCCTGCAACCGTCGCTCTTGATAAGTTTCCGCGAGCAAATCCGCCAGCCCGGTGGCTTCGATGCGGAACAAGCCGGGCAACTGACAAAACAGCCGCGGCTTGAGGTCGTGGGGGGCGTTTGCGGTTTCCAGAATTTTCGCGCGCAGCGCTTTGAGACCTTCGCCGGTGCTGGCCACCACGGGGAGCACGGGGACTCCGAGCAATTGGGAAAGTTTCGTGGCGTCGAGCGAATGGCCGTTTTCCTCCGCCACATCCACCATATTCAACGCGATCAGCGTCGGATGGCCCAGTTCAATGACCTGCGTGGCGTAGTAGAGATTGCGCTGCAGGTTCGAGGCATCCACCACGACGACGATTAAACCGGCCGACGGCAGCTCCGGCAGGCGATTGAGCAACACGTCGCGCGAGACTTGTTCGTCAATCGAATTGGGGCTGAGGCTGTAAGTTCCGGGCAGATCGAGCACGCGAATGTCGGCATCGGCGGGTGCGCCGATCAACTTGCCTTCCTTGCGCTCGACGGTGACGCCTGCGTAATTGCCGACCTTGGCGCGCAATCCTGTGAGCGCGTTGAACAGTGTCGTCTTGCCGCAATTGGGATTGCCGGTCAGCGCGACATAGGCCGTCTCGACTTTGGGGTCTGCTTCGGCCATGTCAACTGGCAGTGCGGACAAAGATTTGTTCCGCCTCGTGCTTGCGCAAGGTGAGATTGTAGCCGCGCACTTTGATTTCCACCGGGTCGCCCATCGGGGCAAAGCGGACGAGTTCGACTTTCGTGCCGACGAGCAGGCCCATTTCCATGAGGCGCGGACGACTGGCGGGAGGGAGGTTAATTTCCGCGACGGTGGCCGTCGTGCCCAAGGCGACCGAGGTCAGCGGTTGGAGGGCAGGGGACATGACAGTCAGGCGGTCTTGCGTACAGGTTCGACGAGGATCGCCTCGGCGAGTTTCTGACTGAGCGCGACGCGGGCGTTGCAAACCTGGCAGATCAAACTTGGGTGGCGGCTTACCAGCCGAATTCGTTGTTCTTCGCCCAAGCCCATTTCGCGGAGGCGATTCAGCACATCCGGCTGCACGGCCAGTTGCTTGATGCACACGATCGTGCCCGCCTCAACCGTCGAGAGGGCACAGGTCGTCGCCTCCTCGCAACAGGCGTCGGGAGGGACTTCGGCGGGAGTTGGCTTCGCCTTTTTCAACGCGGAGAAGCTAGGCGGCGAACCCCGCGGTGGCAAGGTGATTTGCGATGTGATAAGCGGGTTTAACCACGAAATCCACAACCCACAGGAAAAGAGCGAAACCCGCAACCCGTTTGGCTTCTCACCGGGGACGATCGCGTCTCTGCCGTCTTTTGAGGTTTTTGATCCTGGTGCCAACGTGCCGGTCGGCCGCCCGCCGCGCCACTTTCGGCTTCTCAGTTGCATTCGCCCCCGGCACTCTCTCGCCGCCATGTATCGCGGTAAAAAAGTCGTTGTTGTCATGCCGGCCTACAATGCGGCCCGGACCTTGCGCCAAACCTACGCCGAGGTGCGCGAGCAGGAGTTGGTGGACTTGATCATCCTTGTGGATGACCGGAGCCGGGACGACACCGTGTCCGTTGCCCGGGGTCTCGAAGGGGTGCAGGTTCATGTGCATGAGCAGAACACCGGCTATGGCGGGAATCAGAAGACCTGCTACCGCCTCGCGCTCGCCGCGGGGGCGGACATCGTGGTGATGTTGCACCCGGATTACCAGTACACGCCCAAATTGCTGCCCGCGCTGGTTTCGATGATTGGCAACGGACTGCATCCATGCGTTTTGGGCAGTCGTATCCTCGGCGGCTATTCGCTCCAAGGAGGAATGCCCGTATGGAAGTACGTGGCGAATCGCGGCCTGACCTTCATGGAAAATCTCCTCCTCGGGGCAAAACTCTCCGAATACCACACGGGTTACCGGGCCTTTTCGCGGGAAATCCTGGAACGGCTCAATCTCGAGGCCAATTCCGACGACTTTGTGTTCGACAACCAGATGCTCGCCCAAATCCTCTGGCACGGTTTCACCATCGGCGAGGTGAGTTGTCCGACCAAGTATTTTGCGGAAGCATCCTCGATCAATTTCCGTCGGAGCGTGAAATACGGCTTCGGCTGTCTGGCCACCGGATTGACCTACCGCCTCGCGAAGCTGGGCTGGGCGAAATCGCGGCTGTTCAGGGACAATCGGTGATCAGGCGAACCCTTCCGCGCTGGAACGCCGCTGAAACAACCACCCACATGGGCACGAAAAACACCGGGCGGAAGCCCGGTGGGAAGATGAAAGCATTCAAGGCGGGATGATTCCCCGCCGGCAAACCCGAATTACTTTGCGCGATTGGTCGCGAGGGTCAGGCGGGATTTCTTGCGATTGGCGGCGGCACGGGTGATGACGCCGGACTTGACGGCTTTGTCCAAGGCGGACAAGGTGCCGGGCAGGGCCTTGGTCGCGTCGGCTTTCTTGCCGTCGGCGACCGAGTCGCGCAAACCCTTCTCCAGTTTGCGGAGGCGGGAGGCGATGGCGCGGTTATGCAAACGCTTGCGTTCATTGCCGCGCATGCGGCGTTCGGCGGACTTCGTATTCGGCATAAATCGGTGTTAGTTCAAACTAAGGACGCTGACGGTAGCCAAACCCCGTCGAATGTCAACGGCGAAGCTGGTCGAATTGCGGAGCGTCCGATCATTGGAGGATGGGGAGATTAAGCGGAAGATCAGGATTAAGACCGGGCCCGAAACCCTTGATCTCCCGGTGCTCGCGCTTACGCCACCACGATGTTTACCATCTTTTTCGGCACGATGATGACTTTCTTGATCACCTTGCCATCAGTGAAGGCCTTCACCTTCTCCGAGGCTTTGGCGATGGCTTCTAGCGTGGCGTGGTCGGCGTCCGCCGGGACTTTGATCACGTCGCGCATTTTGCCGTTTACCGACACGGGAATCTCGATTTCGCTTTCGATCAACCGCGCGGGATCGAACTTGGGCCACGGCGAATAGGCAAGCGAGGTGGAGGGTTGGGAGTAGATAGTTGAGATTTTGGCCCACAGTTCCTCGGCGAGGTGCGGCGCGAAGGGGGCCAGCAACTGGAGAAACGTTTTCAACAGCGAGGCCGGTTTTGTTTCCCAGGTCATGGCATCGTTGATAGAGACCATCATCGCCGAAATGGCGGTATTGAAGCGCATGCCTTCGAGGTCTTCCGTGACTTTTTTGATGCAGGCATGCAACGGCTTCAACTGCGCGGGCGTTGGCTGGACGTCCTTGATGGCAGCATTGAGTTTGATCAGGTCCAGCAATTCTCCGCGTCCCTGCGGCTCGGCGTTGGTTTCCGCTTGCTCAAATTCCGTCTCGCTCTGCTCGTCCACGAACAAGCGCCAGACGCGACCGAGGAAACGATACACGCCTTCGACACCTTTGGTATTCCACGGTTTGGTGTCTTGCAGTGGCCCCATGAACATCTCGTAAAGCCGGAACGCATCCGCACCGAACTCCACCAAGATGTCGTCCGGGTTCACTACGTTGCCGCGCGACTTGGACATCTTCTGTCCATCTTCGCCTTGAATCAGACCTTGGTTCACGAGCTTGAAGAAAGGTTCGGGTGTCGAGACGTAGCCAAGGTCGAACAGCACCTTGTGCCAGAAGCGCGCGTAGAGCAGGTGGAGGACGGCGTGTTCGGTGCCGCCAACGTAGAGGTCAACGCCGGGAGTTTCGTAGCCGCCGACGTTAGTCGACGCATTCTTTTCGGGCGCGGAAGATGGCGCGGACTGACGTCCACGGCTACCCATCCAATATTGCTCGGCTTCCTTGCCGACGAATCCGCCCGCGTTCTTGGCATCGGTGTAACGGAGATAATACCAGCACGAGCCGGCCCATTGGGGCATGGTGTTGGTTTCGCGCACGGAACCGTCGGGGAGATTCAGCCAATCCTTCGCGCGGGCGAGCGGGGGCTGGCCGTCGGGCGTGGGCTTGTAATCTTCCAACGACGGCGGCAGAAGCGGCAACGAACTTTCCGGCAACGCTTCATGGTAAAGATTTCCGGCGGCGTCCTTCTTCCAGATGATCGGGAACGGTTCGCCCCAGTAACGCTGCCGGCTGAACAGCCAATCGCGCAGTTTGTAGTTGATGGTTTTCTTGCCAAGACCTTTTTCTTCGAGCCAGGCGGTGATTTTCGCTTTGGCTTCAGTAACTCCTAAACTATCAAGTGACACCTCAAGGTTCTTTGAATTGATCGCGTGGCCCTCGTCCGTGAAAGCAGTTTTGAAATTCTTTGGAATCTTGGCGAACTCTACAGTGAAAGAATTGGGGTCAAGATGTGACCAGTCGGCGGGCGCATTTTTTTTGAGCCACTCAACTGGTGGCATTACGACAGCACGAATCGGGAGTTCAAATTTTTGGGCAAACTCCCAGTCACGCTCGTCGTGCGCGGGCACGGCCATGATGGCGCCGGTGCCGTAGCTGGCGAGGACGTAGTCGGCGATCCAGATGGGAATCTTCGCGCCGTTGACAGGATTGAGGGCGTAAGCTCCGGTGAACACGCCGGTTTTCTCCTTGGCGAGTTCGGTGCGTTCCAAATCAGATTTGCCGGCGGCGAAAGCTTTGTAGTCCTCGATGGCTTTCTTCTGCTCAGGAGTGGTGAGTTGCGGAACAAGTTTATGTTCCGGCGAGAGCACCATGTAGGTTGCGCCGAACAACGTGTCGGGGCGCGTGGTGAACACGCGGATTTTCGAATCCGCAATCGGCAATCGGCAATCGGCAATCCGCCATCAGCCCGCATTGGAAACCCCGTCGGTTCCCGATAGCCTCGCGCCCATGCGCACGGTGAAGGTCCCCCTCGGCTCGCGGAGCTATTCGATCCACGTCGGCGGCGGCCTCCTCGCCGACCTCGGCCCCCGCTGCGCCGCCCTGGAGCCGTCGTTGGGCCGGCGTTGCGCGGTGATCGCCGACGGCAACGTCGCCCCCCGCTTCGGGCACATCGCCCTCTCCAGCCTCCGCGACGCCGGGTTCGAACCGGCCCTGGTCAAGGTCCCCCCGGGCGAACCCGCCAAGAGCCTCCGCGTGGTCGGGCATTGCTACGACGAACTCGCCCGCCAGCGGCTGGAACGGAAATCGTTCGTCGTCGCCCTCGGCGGCGGAGTCACCGGCGACCTCGCCGGATTCGTCGCCGCCACCTACCTCCGCGGCATCCCCTTCGTCCAGGTTCCCACCACCCTCCTCGCCCAGGTCGACAGCTCGGTGGGCGGCAAGGTGGGCGTCAACCTCGCCGCGGGCAAGAACCTGGTCGGCGCCTTCCACCAGCCGCGCCTGGTGCTCTGCGACCTCGACACCCTCGGAACCCTGCCCGAACGCGAGTACCGCGCCGGCCTCGCCGAGGTGATCAAGTACGGCATCATCCAGGACCCGCGCCTCTTCTCCCGCCTCGAACGAGACCTCGACCTCCTGCTCCGACGCGACCCCGCGGTGCTCGGGCCGGTGGTGGCACGGTGTTGCGCCATCAAAGCCGACGTCGTGGGACAGGACGAAACCGAAAGCGGCCTGCGCGCCATCCTCAACTTCGGACACACCCTCGGCCACGGTCTGGAGGCGATCACCGCCTACGGCACCTATCTGCACGGCGAAGCGATCTCCCTCGGCCAGATCGCCGCCGCCCGCCTCTCCGAACGCCGCCTCGGCCTGCCCCCGGCCGACGCGCTCCGCATCGCCGAACTGTTCCGCCGCGCCGGCCTCCCGGTCACCCTCCGACTGCCCCGCGCCCGCCGCGACCGCCTGTTCGCCGCGCTGCGACTCGACAAGAAAGTCAGTGGCGGCGAGGTCAAGTTCGTCCTCGTGCGGCGCCTCGGCGAAACGGTCTGGGGCCAGCAGGT